>JAYUOQ010000442.1:0-2910 GCA_043760685.1 Armatimonadota bacterium
CAAGACCAACGGTTGAAACCGTGAGGTGACGGTAAGACAACCCAATTTCTTCATGCATAAATTTGAGTGACTTGACGACGTTCTTGAGATTCAGGAGCGGCTCGCCCATTCCCATAAAAACAACGTGAGAAATTCTTCGTTCCGTCAGGCTTTGCAAAAGCAAATACTGGCCAACAATTTCACCGGCAGTCAAGTTTCGGTCGAATCCGCCTAGCCCGGTCGCACAAAAAGTACAACCCATCGGGCATCCAACTTGACTTGAGATGCAACATGAAACTCGATCTTTGTAAGGAAGAAGGACACATTCAAAGACTTGGTTGTCGCCATTGTGGACCAAAAGTTTTTCCACTCCATCGGTCGACTTTCGATGCGTGGCGACCTCTAACGGGGAGATTTTGAAGTTCTCGTTGAGGACGGCTCGAAAATCAAGCGGCAAATCCTGCATGTTGTCAAACTCAGTCTCAGCCCTACCATAAATATGGTGAGCAAGCTGTTTACCCCGCATTTTGGCGTCTTTGCGGTCAGGAAAGAGAGCAGCAAGCTCAGCACGATCAAGACCAATAAGGGATTGCTTACTATTCTCCACCCTAAGAGTTTACTTGGGTATTGCCATGTTTGCTCTATTTGGCTTACCGTGAGCGACACATGCTAGGGTTCTGGCCAGGGGAAACTAAGCTGCTTTCTCGCGACGCGGCAATTCTTCCACGGGCGTAACTGTCGGTTTCTTGCCAAGGCGTTTCTGAGCCATGCTCACACTTGGAACCTCGATGCATTCGTAGCCGAACCACGCCAAGACCAGTGAAAGACCGACCTGAAGAGGTACGGTCACCATCCAATTTCCACCGTGGGGAATCAGTGCGAGAGCAACCGGATGAAGCAAATAGAGCGAGTAACTGACTTTCCCGAGCCACAATATCCAAGATGGAAATGCAATTTCACGAACCTTCAACATTCCCAAAAAGAATGCATAGCCAGTGATTGCACTAAAGATTGCGCAGAATTGAGTTGGCTGCAACAGGTCAACTACCGAACGAATTGGGCTGTAATTGACCATCGAAGCGGCAACCGTGACTGCAATACAGAGCCCCGTGATTAGCAATGCTTCAAACTTCTTGAGATCTCCCGAAAACCATCGGAAGAGTGCGAGTCCGGCAATGATGGAACCGAATACGGCTGATGCACCGGCTGGAAAACGAATGTGAAAGACAGTTGGTAACAAGATCGAACTTGCGCCCATTACGAATAAGAGCGAGATCGCAATAAACCAGGTGCGCTTGAGGAAGCCCCTGACAAACGCAAACGTTATCGCAAAGTAGAGAACCATCTCTAGCCCAAGCGTCCAGGCAACCGGGTTGATATCCGGTATTCGGGCGAATCCCTGTAGCATCGTTAGATTGGCAAGCCAAGCCTTCAGGCTGCCCAAATCCACCGCCGTCAATCCAGCTATTCCTGCCGCCGGCAAAAGACCAATGAACAACAAGCTAAACCAATAGGGCGGAAAGAGACGATAGAACCGAGATGTCCAGAACGCCTTTACATCCCCTCGTTGCTCAAGGCTTCGTGGAACGATGAACCCGCTGACTAAGAAAAATGCGACCACTCCAAATCGACCGGGACTCCAAATAGTTGAAAAAAATGTTTCAAATTTGGAAGACTGATACCAAAGAATGTGTTGGAAAACGACGGATAGCGCCGCAATTCCGCGAATTGCGTCAAGAAATAGCCAACGACTGGCGTTCGAAGCTGATTTTGTGCCCACCCAGGCATTTCATTCCACAAATCTGACCGAAATACCCACAATCTGTTCACTCAGGAACTTCTGAACCAGGAATTCGTTATAACATTCACGAACAATTCGTATAGAAAAACAACCATGAAACAAACTGCTTTCGTTCTAACTCTCTCCGCGTGCTTTGTCGGTGTCTTCGGAGCATTGCAGGCAGACAAGTGGCTTACGGCAAAAAATAAGCCGGAAGACATTTTTGCCCAATCGTCACCTTCTTACAGTCAAGCCAAACCGGCCTATGCTGATCCATTGCCAGCACCAGCTTTCGACTTTAGAGATGCAGCCAAGCGCGCGATGCCGAGCGTCGTCTCAGTTGACCGATTCGACAAAATGCGAGGCTTTATGGAATCTCAGGCAACAGAGCGAGAGACTGGGACTGGTTCTGGAGTAATTGTCAGCGCAGATGGCATTATCGTTACCAACAACCACGTCGTCGCTGGTCGAGCCACTCGGAACGGGACCGAGGTCTTCCCTCGCGTTCAAGTTCGGCTATTCGATGGTCAAAAGGTAGAAGCCAAAATTCTCGGCACCGATGTTCGCTCTGATTTGGCAGTTCTAAAAATAGAAGCCAAAAACTTGAAGCCAATCGAACTAGGCTCAAGCAGCACTTTGGAGGTCGGAGAATGGGTCATGGCAGTAGGCAACCCACTTGGCTTCGATAACACCGTTAGCGTCGGCGTCGTCAGCTCCAAGAAGAGAAACCTCCCGGTCGGAGACCAGGGTCTCGTCGAAGGAATTCAAACCGATGCAGCTATCAATCCTGGCAACTCTGGTGGAGCCCTCTGCAACGCTCAAGGTCAGCTCATTGGCATCAACAGCGCCATTGCATCGGGAACCGGCGAATCAGTTGGAATCGGCTTTGCTATCCCAATTGACCGAGCGAAGAAAATTGTGAACGACATCGTCAAATATGGTCATGCGAAGTACCCCGTATTAGGAATTGAATACGACGGTCGACTTGTCGGACACATGGATGACCCGCGTGCGCGACAATATCTAGCGGATATATTGAAGCGAGATGACTTTCCATCAAGCGGACTGTATGTCAACAACGTTTCCGGAGCTTCGCTAAATTCAGGAATCGCAAAGAATGACTTCATTCTTGAAGTAGATGGTCAAAAGAT
>JAYUOQ010000443.1:0-2909 GCA_043760685.1 Armatimonadota bacterium
TGACTTCATCACACAAGAGTGCCTTGATTTCTATCGTTTAGTATATGAAAATGCGCCCGAAGTGATGCAAAACAAAGACCTTGAAGTCTATGTTGTCAACTCTGGAGCCGAGGCAGTCGAGAACATGATGAAGTATCTGGTCTCAAAGTACAACCAGAAGTGCATGGCCGCAGGGCGAATCCCCGGCAGCAGAAGATTCCTCTACTTCGATCGAGCGTTTCATGGTCGAACCGTCTTTGCTTTAGGAATAACCCAAACAATGGACACCGTCGCCACCAAGGACTTTGTCGGTCTTGGCAGTGGTGGAAACATGAAGCTCTCATTCCCGATCTTTGACTCTGAGAGGGAGTACGAAGAGAACTTAAAGAGTGTCAATCAAAGCCTTGAACAACTTGAATCCACCCTTAGGCATATGGCGGAGGACATCGTCGGAATCATCATTGAACCAATCCAAGGCGCCGGAGGAAACCGTGTGGCGTTGCCCGAGTTCTTCCAAGGCCTATCGCGGTTGGCAAACGAATACGATGTCTACTTGGCTTTCGATGAAGTCCAAACCGGACTTGGCGCAACTGGAAAAATGTGGGCTATTGACCATTTCGATTTGCCGCACCCCCCGATGGCGGTTGCAAGTGGAAAGAAGTGGGGTAACGGGCTCATTATCATGTTGGAGTCGCTGGACGATGTCGGAGTACTGGACTCAACTTGGGGCGGAAACTTGGCGGATATGGTCAGGGTTTGCCACGAAATGGAGATCGTCAAACGAGAAGACTTGATCGAGCGAGCCGCAGTCAATGGCGAATTCCTCAATCAAGGTCTAAAACTCGTAATTGCAAAGTTCGACTATGCCAGCAATGTAAGAGGTATGGGGCTTTACCAGGGCTTCTCACTAGATACTGCCGAGCTTAAATCTCAGTTAGTCAAAGTGGCGAGAGAACAGTTTGGGTTGCTGCTTCTCGGAGCCGGCAATCGAAGCATCCGAACGCGACCAAACCTTTCGGTGACCAAAGAAGACATTACAAAATTCTTGGTTCTCTTAGAAAAGTGTTTAGCCAAAGTGGCGTAGGACATACTTCAGTGAAGCGATGATCTTTTCCCGACAAATAATCTTTGCCGCCCTCGCAGGGCTCTTTTTGTTGGTAAGCATCGCGCCTGGACTTGGCTTTCTGGCCTATGTTTCCATCTTGCTTGGCGCAATCGAAGCAGTGCCAGCGGCTTGGAACGCAATCAAGGAACGACACCTTGACGTCGACACCCTGATGTTGACCGCAGCGATCGGTTCAGTTGCCCTCAATCGCCCGTTTGAAGCCGGAGTACTGTTATTCCTTTTCTCCCTTTCAAAGGCCCTGGAAGACTTGACGATGGCGAAAACCCGCAACGCGATTGACGCGTTGATTCGGTTAAGACCCAGCCGAGTGACAGCCATTCGGGACGGAAAAGAAGTTGAAATTGCGGTCGAACAGATTGTTCTGGATGAAATTTTGGTTCTACCCGGGTTTTTGACCGCCCCGGTTGATGGAATCGTCACTATCGGAAGCGGCTCGGTCGACAATAGCGCTTTGACCGGTGAATCTGCTCCGATTTCAGTTGAAGTCGGTTCATCAATTCTCGCGGGAGCAAGAAATCTCGAGTTTGGAATGACGTACCGGGCTACCTCGACGGTTGCCAATTCGACCTTGCAAAAGGTCGTTGATCTTGTTAGTCAAGCGCAGGAAAACAAGGGAAGCGGAGAACTTGCCAGCCGGTGGTTTGGCGAACGGTACACCTGGTTCGTCCTAATCGCAAGCATCACGATGCTCGTCGTGAAACTTGCGTTTCATATACCGTTAAAAGATGCCGCTTACTCTTCCTTAACGCTACTGGTTGCCCTTAGTCCCTGCGCTTTGGTCATTTCTGTTCCCGCCGCTGCCCTGAGCGCAATGGCGTGGGCAGCCCGAAACGGAATCCTTATCCGAGGCGGAGAATATATCGAGAAGGTTGGAACGGTCACCGCCGCAGCGTTTGACAAGACCGGAACATTAACCGCCGGAAAACCGCAACTGGTCGAAATTTGCCTGTGTGATGAAGACCCTGCGACCCAATGCCAAGCAACCGATGTGTGCTGGAATGGTAAAGGTGAGATGTCCGATGAATCTCGACGAATCCTTGCCCTTGCAGCAGCAGCAGAGGCTCAAAGCGAACACCCTGTTGCCCATGCTTTACGAGAAGCCGCCAAGCGAAACAAAATTGAGACTGCAATCGCGGAGCAGGTCGAAACCGTACCCGGACTAGGAATTCGGGCCGTAGTGAACGGCAGTCGAATTGAGATCGGACAACCTAAAATGTTTACGGCAAAGCTGCCCGACGAATTTAGGGGTCATCTTGAGGTCCTTCAAGCAAATGGATGGACCGTGGCAGTCATCGCAGTGGACGGAAAACTCGCCGCATTAGGGTTTGAAGATCAACCCCGAACTTCCTCGAAACAAGTTCTACAGCAGCTCATCAAACTAGGAGTTAAGAAGTTAATCATGCTGACGGGTGACAACGAGCGAACCGCAGCACGGGTCGCCGGAGAACTAGGTCTATCGTCTTTTCGGGCAGAACTCATGCCCGGAGATAAGGTTGACGCAATTTCAGAACTCGCAAAAACCGAACGAGTTCTGATGGTTGGCGATGGCATCAATGACGCACCAGCCCTCACTCTGGCATACGTTGGCGTCGCAATGGGAGGTCTCGGAAGCGATATTGCCCTCAATGCAGCCGACATTGTTCTCATGAAAGATCGGCTCGAATCTATTCCCGAGATCATCGCTCTCGGCAAGAAAACCAATCGAATCATCAAAGCCAATCTGGCCCTTGGCGGCGGAGTTATTGCGACCCTAGCAATAACATCGCTAATAGGAATTCTACCCTTGCCAATCGCCGTCGTCGGA
>JAYUOQ010000444.1:0-7473 GCA_043760685.1 Armatimonadota bacterium
ACCATGGTTGCCTCGTCGCAGCATTTGTCCGAAACGGTACCGCTCCAGTTCTGACTCGATTCCAGCCATAATGAAAGGAGTGGATTCAGCTATTAAAGAGCGTTTTTCTAACGTCAAAGCAATTTTCTTCGACCTTGACGATACGCTCTGTGGCTATTGGTTAGCCAGCAAAGCTGGACTTCGAGCAACCTTTGAGAAGAATCCAGTTCCCGGAAAAACGACTGAGGAAATGATTCATGCATGGGGTGAAACCTTTCGAGAATACAGTCCGGAACTTAAGGAAAAGACGAAGTTGTATCACGAGTATCTGACTTCAGGTACCGTGACTCGAACCCATCAAATGCAACTCACCTTGCTCGCTTTGGGGATCGACGATATGGAGCTTGCAAAAACTTTAGGAGATAGCTATATGTTCGAACGAGATCGAAACCTTAAGCTATTTCCGGATGCAATTGAAGTTCTCGAAGCCTTGCACGGCAAATATCCTCTGGGACTGATCACGAATGGCCCCGCCGATATTCAGAATCAGGAGGTCGACACTTTGGGGATTCGCCATTATATGGACAATATCTTTATTGAGGGCGAACTGAGGATTGGAAAACCGCACCAAATTGTCTTTGACCGAGCCGCCGAGTCAGTTCAATTAATGGCGGATCAAATTCTCATGGTTGGCAATTCATTTGGTCATGACATCATTCCTGCGATTGAATATGGATGGGTTTCAGCTTGGATTCGCAGAGACACCGATGTTCCCGTAAGTTCCCGATCAGGAAAGCCCGAACCAATCGACTTGAGCAAGCCACAACCGGATATCATTATTTCTCACCTGACCGAACTTCTACCTCTTCTCGTTGGTTGACATGGACATTGAACTCTTTCGCGCGATCAATATAGGTTGGCGAAATCCGTTCTGTGATGTCCTGTTTGCCATTCTTAGTTATTCCGGGCTAGGGGCGACGGTCGCAATTCTTGCAATCCCAATGGTCTGGTTCAAAAGAACGAGAGTTCCAGGGATAGCGATTGCTTTAGGAGCCTTGATAGGAGGAACGATTTTGGGGCAGTCAATAAAGTCCTTTATGCCTCGAGAACGTCCCAGTAACATGGCTCACGCGATCACTCAGGAGCCGCACAAAAAATCTTCGTTTCCTTCGTCTCACACATCTTGTGCGTTCGGAGTTGCAGTTGCAGCCGGCATCCTGGCTAGTCGAAGACGGAAATGGCTCGCGGTTTCAGGACTTTACCTTTGGGCAACAGGAGTCGGTATTAGCCGAATATATCGAGGAGTTCATTGGCCGACCGACGTTGTCGGTGGAGCGCTGCTTGGCGTCGTCGGAGGTTGTTTGGCAATTGCGGTTGTCGACCATTTTTTCAGGACTCCAACCGCAATCAGCGAAGAAAATCTACTTCCTTCTTCGTCGGACTAATGCCAAGAGTCCTAAACCTAAGACCGCAAATGATGCAGGCTCGGGCACCATGGCAACGTTGTTGTCTCGTAAGAAGTCGGCATGATTGGATAGCGAAATAGCTCCTGATCCAAAGAAGTCAGTCTGGCTTGAACTGAAGTCGTACCAGCTGAAATTTCCCCATGTACCAATAAAAGCATTGGTTCCCACCAGACGACCATTTTTGAACCAACCACCACCAGAGTCTCCTCCTACCAAAGCGGCTTGACCATTCTGGCGAAGCGGAGCAATCAGAGAAAATCCGGCAAGGTAGCCCGGCTCTGAAACGTACTCCGTAAACTCGTAGGTTGCGTTGGCTTTTCTTCGAGTTCCAGCGGCAATATCGATGACATAACCAGTCCCAATCGTGTTGACGCTTCCCGAGCCTCCGAATCCAACCATAGTGACGGTGTCCCCAAAAGACATCGGAGTTACGTCGATCGTCGCATGAGCGAGGGTAGCGGCACCAACGTCGATCCTGAACAAGGTCAAGTCACTATTTGGGTCACTTACAGTAGAACCGGCAACTACATTGTAAGTTCCGATTCCTGGCAAGGTGAACGTACCCGCCCCAACATGCTTGGCGGTCAGTACCATATCGTTGCCGACGAGAACACCGGAAGCACCGTTTACGGTCCCAACAAATGTGAAGTCTGAAGTGTTCGGATCGGAAATTGCACCCGGTGCAACTGCTAGCGCCGAAAGAGAAAGGCAAAGCCCTCCAAGCACAAAAATATAACGCATATTGGCATTATATATCCTCTTGCCCCGAAATGAAACCTAGTAAACCACTCTAGCTTTCGTTGTTTGTCCAAGTATCCTATGGTTTGTGTTTTCCGTAGGTGCAATTAAAGTCGATCCTCCGCTGATTTTGGCACCCATGGAAGATGTTTCGTCATTGCCAATGCGGTTGATCGCAAAGCGAATTGGCAACCCCGGTTTAGTATTTACCGAGTTTGTCAGCGCGATGGCGATTCATCATGGAGCGCTGAAGACTCTCAAGAAGATGCAAATCCATCCGGATGAGCGCCCACTAGGAATTCAGATTTTTGGTGCCGATGCTGATGTCATGGCCGAAACCGCACGGATTGCCGAAGAAATGGGCGCGGATATCGTGGACATCAACATGGGATGCTGGGTTCCCAAGGTGTGCAAGACAGGCTCTGGTGCTGCGCTTCTCAAGGATCCCGCTGCCGCCGAAAAGATCGTGGCTGCGGTTGTCAATGCGGTCAAAGTTCCGGTCACCGTAAAAGTCAGGGCCGGTTGGGATTATTCGCTTTTTGCCGCTCCCGAACTAGCTAAGCGATTTGAGGGTGCAGGAATCAAGATGTTGACCCTTCACGCTAGGTTTGCAAAGCAGGGTTTTGAAGGTGAAGCTGATTGGGACTTGATCAAAAGGCTCCGTGAATCGGTTTCAGTTCCACTTATTGGCAACGGAGACGTAAAAAGTGCCGAAGATGCCCTCGGTATGATGCGAGAAACGGGTTGTGACGGAGTGATGGTAGGGCGAGCGGCGATTTCCAATCCATGGGTTTTGGCAAAGATTTCTGCGGCAATGAAAGGATTGCCCGAGCCAAGTGAACCAAGTCTTGCTGATCGGATAGACGTTGCGAAAACTCATGCCAAATTACAGGTCGCATATGAGTGTGAAGTGCCGACCTATGAGGAAGCAATGAAGCATCCAAATCTGTCAATTCATGAAGGTCGGGCAATTCGGTCGCTTCGTGGTCAGATGCCCATGTATATTAAGGGCATTCCGGGAGCGGCAATCATTCGATCCGAGCTCTATCAGGCAAACTCGGTAGCCGATGTGGAGCGAATCCTTGATAGCCTGAGTGAGAACCAAACTTGATAATCACAGAAAAGTCTACGCTTGGGAAAGTACACTAGGAGGAAGCAATGTCGCTTGTACGAAACCTCATCCTAAAAACCTCAGGACTAAAACCGGTTGAGGCAATCGTTCGAAAATCCTTCCTCTTTCGGCCCTTGGTAACCCGGTTTATTGCAGGAGACACCCTAGATGAAGCCCTCGTTGAGAGCGAGACCATACTTGGCAATGGGCAGAGAATTACTCTAGACTATCTTGGAGAAAACGCTCACTCCGAATCCGAAGCTCTGGCGTCTTGCGCAATTTACGCGACGATGCTGGACAAAATTGATACGATTGCTGCGGTCCAAAAGTGGAAGAGCGCCTCTGTTGGCACTGAGCCTCTCAATATCTCCATCAAATTGACGCAATGTGGCTTGGATCAAGGCACTGACTTTGCGGAAGCAAACTACCGCAAAGTCGTCCAAAAGGCGGCTGAACTGAGAACGTTCATTCGAATCGACATGGAGTCCTCGGATTACACCGAGCGCACCGTTGATATCGTGACCCGAGTTCATAAAGAGTTTTCAAATACCGGGACGGTACTCCAAAGCTATTTGCATCGAAACGACGATGACGTTGCTCATGTGATCGAAAACAAAATGCGAACTCGCCTAGTAAAAGGGGCTTACCTCGAACCAGGAACAGTTGCCTATCAAGAAAAATCGAAGGTGGACGAGCAATATGTATCTCAGTCTAAAAAGCTTTTGGAGTTTGGAACCTATCCTGCAATTGCAACTCAAGACGAGAAAATCATTATTGAGTTGAAAAAATTTGTTGAGGAAAAAGGAATTGCCAAGTCAGGATTTGAATTTCAGATGCTGCTAGGCATTCGTCGAGACCTTCAATCATCTTTGGTTGCGGAAGGCTATAACGTAAGGGTTTATGTGCCTTACGGGGATCAGTGGTATCCGTACTTCACCCGTCGCCTAGCCGAGCGCCCAGCAAACGCGTTGTTCATGTTGAAAAACATGATGAAGAAATAGGCCCAGGGGTTCTCAACAAGCCTTGATAAATCGTCGATTTAAATAGTGAAATCCTACCAGGCAAAGTCCGCCAATGACCGAAAGTAACTCAGCCATACCGTTACTTGCGCCAACTCCGTGACCTGGAGCAAACATGTGAGAGCCTGCGAGCAATAAAAATCCGGTGAGAAAAACCGCGATTGGCTTCCAAGACTTATGTTTTGAATAGCCACGAGCTGCGGCCCAACCACCAAAAACCATCGCCGTTCCGAGAAATCCCCACTCTAAAATAGGTGATTGGAGGTACGTAAACCCAACTACCGAGAGCACACTCACGGCAACGCCAGTGACAGCACAATGCACGGCACAGACTGTGCTTGCAATGGTGCCCCAATGATCAGGATCAAGTGAAAGTGGTTTCACTAAATAAATTATACCCCTAGAGGGTACTAAAAATGTGAAAAAAGTGGCGCGCCCGAGAGGACTCGAACCTCCGGCCCCCAGCTCCGCAAGCTGATGCTCTATCCACTGAGCTACGAGCGCGTTAAGCTCAATTATACCGGATTAGAGCCGCTCGAACCTTAAGCTGCTTTCGGCATCTCTTCAGCTTTGAGTACAAACTCTTCAAACGGCAATGGACGGGCAAAATAGTAACCTTGGCTGTATTCAACTCCCAGTCCAGCTAAGAACTGCCATTGAGGTTCTTGTTCGATGCCTTCTGCAACAATTTGGAGATTTAACGCTCGTGCAAGTCGAACAATTGTTTCAAGAACATCTTCTTGCTTCTTGTCAATTCCAATTCCGTCAACAAATCGCTTGTCGATTTTCAGACAATCAAACGGAAGGCTTGCCAGAGTTGCGAGGGAAGAATAGCCGGTTCCAAAATCATCGATGGCCAATGAGTATCCGGTCTGTTGTAGCTTATGAAGCATCTCAACGCACGCACCCGAGTCATCCATGATGGAAGATTCAGTAATTTCGACCAAAAGGTTTTTGCGATCAATCTTCCACTTTTCTACGGCATTCTCCAAAATCGAAATTGTGGACTGATTTTTAAGTTGGCGGAGTGACATGTTCAAGCTAATGACAATGTCTTGTTGATTGGTGACTTCAATGAACTCCTTGACCGCTTTTGCGGTTTCATTGATTACGAAGTTTCCTAGGTCATTGATGAAATCAGTCTCTTCGGCAATCGGAATAAATGTTCCGGGTGAAATTGGACCAAAGCGACTCGAGTTCCATCGAAGCAATGCCTCTGCCTTAACAAGCTTTCTGGTTACATTGCAATAGATTGGCTGGAACATCAGATAGAACTCGCCATCGATAAGAGCCTGCCTCATTGCCGTCTCCAGCTCAACTCTCATTTTCGCCTTAAAGCTCATCTCAGGCTTATAGCAAACCGGGGCATTTACAAGGCTCTTTCGGGCGTTCTCAAGGGCAAGATTGGCTTTCCTTAAGAGGGAAATCGAGGTTTCGTTTTCATCTGCAGTTACATATCCGAGCCGACAAATTTTAGGAATTTCGACTCCAGCGATGGTAGTTGGCTGCATACAAACCTTGTTGAGAAGTTCAACCAGGCCAGGCACTACATACTGATCGTTGACAATAATGACAAAGTCATCCCCAGCAATCCGACCAACAATTCCGCTATTTCCAACTCCATCAAACAATTGCTTTCCAAATTCGTTAAGGAGTTTGTCCGCGACTTCTGCACCCCAAGATTCGTTAATGTTGCGGAAGTTGCCAATCTCAATTCCGATGACACTGACGTTTGGATTGGTAACCAACATTTCGTTGATAACTTCGTGAATTCTGGCACGATTGATAAGACCAGTAACGGTGTCATAGTAAGCAAGCCGACGAATCTCGTCGTTTCGAAGTTTCGACTCAGTAACGTCGCGGACGAAGCCGTTGATAAGCACGCTACCGTCTGGTTCATATTCAAATTCAAGTTGCTCTTCAAACCAAAGTTCCTGAACATCAGTGACATTGATTCGATACTCAGTTGTCATAGAGGAAAGTTGGCTCTCAAAGGCAAAACTCAAAAGCTTTTCCCAAACATTGTGGTCTTCAGTATTTTTTCTTTCGTCCCATGCTTCGTGGAACTTCAGTCCCGCTTTGATGTCTGAAGCTAGCCACTCGAAATGAGGTTCGTACTTAAGAGTGCCTTCCCAATCTAGTCGCCCTGGTGCCCGGAATGCCTGTCCAAACCACACAAGACAACCCGCGTTGCTTAGCGTCGTAACCAAAGAATCATTGACTTCGGCGCTCGCAAAAACTACCTGTTCTAGTTCATCTTGGGTCTTAGATAGCTTCTTCCTTTGCTCGATAACTTCGGCTTTCAGGTTTCCATGCTCCTTTCGAGAAATGAATAGGAATAGTCCGGACAACAAAGACAAGATTATTGAGACAAGGCCGGTCGCTGCCAAGCCATACTTAAAAGCGCTTAGAAGTGCACCGGTATCTTCGTCAAAGCCATCAAATTGCATATCAACTGACAGCATTGCTTTGACTTTTCCGTCCTTAGACTTCAGCGGGTAGTAGGATCGAACAAAGCTACCTGCATAGCTCGACCGAATAACTCGCTCCACAAGTGGGGTGCCATTCTTGAAACTCTTTAGGAGGTCGGGAGAAGGGCTCCCAATGGGCTGGTTAATTCTTGCAGTGTGGTGAAACTCACCTTTCTTTTGTTGTTGACCACCGTCAACAATATAAAAAGCCGACTTTCCCTTAACCCTGACTGTAACGGCCCTATAAGCGGATGGAAAAGTTCGAAGGAAGTTCTGCATGACCTTCTTCGTCACCAGATAGCCCTTTGAATTTGGGTTTGCTGAAGCAGCGATCCCTTGCTGGGCATCGGCATTGAGGGCTCGACTCAAATATGCGGTTGCTCCCCGAACATGTTGGACTCGAGTTTCAAAGACTTGGTCTACGGATCGGTTGTAAATGATGAAACAGGAAATACAACCACCAACAAACGAAACGAGTAAGACAAACAGGGCGACACGAACCTCAAGCCGACTCATGACACTTTCCTGCCATTTATTGACCTTTTTTACCTTCCCGAACGTAAATCCTGGATTATTTTGGTGAGGTGGACGATTCATACCCATCGGAAGCAGAGCCCATGAAAAGCTTCCAATGAAAGTTCTTCCACAGCCACCTGCAAAAATCACCCTAAAATTTGGAAAATATTTGG
>JAYUOQ010000445.1:0-2901 GCA_043760685.1 Armatimonadota bacterium
TGTCGAACGGGCATTTCAAAGCAAGAAATAGTGCCGTTAAACACGGCTGCAATGAACAAATGCTCAACTCGAATGAGCTTAGTCCAAGCCAAGTACGCAATCAAAAGTGCTGAACAAGCTAAAAGAATTTGGCTCCAAACAAGCAAGGCGCGCTTGTTCATTTTGTCGACAAAACTGCCGGCAAACGGACCAAAAAATGTAACTGGAACCATCGATAGAAAAGAAACCAGGGCGAGTCGTTCCTTACTCCCCGTCATGTCATAAATGAGAACGCCTTGACCGACGTTCTGAATCCAGGAACCAATAAACGAAAGAAACGCTCCAAGCCAAAGATAGCGAAAATCTCGGTAGCGAAAGACTCGATAGAACTTCGACTCAGGTTCAAACAAAAACTTCAGAGCGCGTATTGAACGAAGTTGACCAAGACGCACCATATCCTTTAGTATGCTCGGAATCAACAATCGGAACGGCGGCCAGGTCCTCTGTGGCTTTCGACATTAGGATATGCACAGTCACATAGATATCTACAATTTACAGATTTTGATTAACAAAAATTTGCTAAGGGCCAACCTAAATGCGGATCTTATGGTTTTAGCTCCAAAATCCTTTCTTCAGCCCCGAAGGGGCGTTTCAAATTAGCCCGGCATGCAATGCCGGGACTGGTCATCATTAAGTCCAAGGGCTGAAGATCCGTTTCAATTGAAGCAAACCTGATAATTCGAACAACCTGCGATTAACAAAACTTAACAAAAATTTGCGAAGAGCCAACCTATATTTGGATGCTATGGTTTTAGCTCCAAATCCTTTCTTCAGCCCCGAACGGGGCGTTTCAAATTAGCCCGGCATGCAATGCCGGGACTGGTCATCATTAAGTCCAAGGGCTGAAGGTCCGTTTCAATTGAAGCAAACCAGATAATTTGAACAACTTACGAAAAGCAAAACGTAACCCCACTGGTTGCCAGTTTTCCTCAACATTCACTCCAAAACCTGCCTCAACCAACCGTCAATAAGCGTAGGATATAAGTGATGGAGCAATGGACGCTCTACTACGACGGCGGATGTAATCTCTGCCACACAAGTCAGCTGAAGCTGGAAAAATGGGCCGCTCGAGCCGGCCAGCCTCTTCACGTCGATATCCTTCAATCGGAAGAAGGAATCGCGAAAGGTTACGGACTTGAAGGTGTCGTTCTTGAAATCAATGGCGAGCCTCATATCGGGTACGACGGCTTCTTGGAATCGACAAAGGTTGCCCCCTGGTATCTCCGGTGGATATATCCCCTAAGAAACAACAAGCTTGTGAGAAGAATGACCAAATATGGGTATGGTGTGGTCGCAAAATATCGATATAAGTGGTTCGGAACCAAGGCATGTCCAATTCCCGTCGCCAAATCGTGACATAATATAGTTTCTCTTTAGGGGTGCCGTGCCCAAGTGGCCTAAGGGGTCGGTCTGCAAAACCGTTATTCGGCGGTTCGAATCCGCCCGGCACCTCCAACTTTCTTCCTATTCAAGTCAAATTGACTTCACCAGTTGAAGTAACCTAAAATCTACTCAACGTGTCCAACGATAGATTCACCAAGGAAGAAACGGCCGAGATCATTCGTCGGTCACTTGAACTTCAAGCAAAGTCCAAAGAGACACAGGTTGGCACTACCTCCGCGCTCGAAATCCGAGCCGCAGCCGCCGAAATCGGTATCGATCCAGCCTTTATTGATCAAGCAATTAGCACTCGAGGTAGGAACCTCGGAACAACCGTCAAAAAAGGGTTCCTTGGCGCAGTAAAGACCGTTACTTATGAAGGAGTCTTTCCCGGCACGCTGTCCGAAGACCAATGGGTAAAGACGGTTCAAAATTTGCGAACAACTTTCAGCCACAAAGGGGAGATTGAAACCTTGGGTTCAACCAAAGAATGGTACGGAACAAACAACATTGCCCCCATTCGCTTTTCCGTAACAAGTGACAACGATGAAATGAAGGTTTCGACTTCACGAGACCTTGCATCGATCAATATATTACCTTTCATGCTTGGACTCCCGGTTTGGATGTTAACCAGTATCGGATTGGCTCTCACGCCGATCTCACCGGGTATTAAAGCCGTAGTCCTCGTGCTTTGGTTCGCCTTCTATGTTTTAATCACGCGGCTCATTGCTCAAGGGATCGGCAAGAAATCGATTGCCAAGATGATGCAAAGTGTGGCCGACTTCCAGACAATGATTCAAACCGACGGTTCGTCCAGCGATCCACTTCGAGATCAATTGACGAACGCGAATATCAGTTCAGAATCCTCAAAATCCCAAGATCAACGAAATTAAATGTTCGATTGACATCTGTTGGGTGCGATTCGCTGAATGGTCAAAACCCTGTCTAGCCCAAGTCGTCTATCATACAAAGTATGGTCCTTCCCATTCTCGCATTTGCCCTTCAGGTCGCCTATCCAATCGCCGATCAGGCGTGGAAAGTAGAGGTGGGTATGACCGGATCAATTGACACTCCGGAGTTGCCGAACATCATCGAAAATCTGCTCGTCAAGGCAGAACTTAGCTTTGCCAAAAGCAAAACCGATAAACCAAACGTTGCTCCCTTCACTCTTAGTCTAAAAGTTAAAAAGAACCAAACTCCACTAATCGAGGCATTTACTAGTGGCATTGAAGAATCCAAGATAGGACCAAAGAGCGATAAGGATTATCTCTATGTCACAGAGCCTTTCTGGATTAACCAAGAAAACTTATCAGTGGACTTGGGTGAGTCCGACGGAAATGACATATTGAACCCATTTGCCATTGGAGTCGCTGTGATGTGGAGGACAATGTCATCTCCAGAACTAAAAAAAGAGTATCTGCTTATTGCCGATGGCGACAGAAAGTTCTTTGGCGTGTTTAATATCAACCTCAACCCCAACCT
>JAYUOQ010000446.1:0-2900 GCA_043760685.1 Armatimonadota bacterium
CCTTGGGGTGTCGTGACTGCTCAAAAGATTCATCATGTTCCGACTTACTTGAGGTGGATAGCTCTTGTTAACGTTAGTCAGGTTGGTCGCAAATTGCCGAGCGTCAATGGTTCTCTTAGCTACAAATTTGAGGGCGGCATCCCTAAATTGGTAATTCATGACTGAATCAAATTGGTCACCTTGCAGCCAAGGATTTCCGTCTCCCCAAATCTCACCAACAATCCAAGAATTCGTATTCACGCTTTTGGCGTACGGGCGCATAATTCGCCAAAACTTTGGATCAACTTCATTCGCAACATCAAGCCTCATACCGTCAACACCGACATCTTTTAGCCAATATTTACAAACGGATAGGAGGTATTTGGTGGTCGCAGGATTAACTGTATTCAATTTAGGCATTGACCCAAATCCGAACCATGCTTCGTAGGTCGAACTATCGTCGGGAACAACGGGGTACTTCTTGGGGAAATACCAATCTTTGAACTGACTATTTGCCCCGTTCTTAACGATGTCAGCAAACTGCGACGTTCGATAAGATGTGTGGTTAAAGGCAAAGTCAAGAATTGTTGAAATTCCGTTTTGCTTGAGCGATCCTGTGAGTTCCTTAAATTCTTCGTTTGTCCCAAACTCTGGGTCAACTTTCATGAAATCATCAGCTTCATATCGATGATTGGAGGGTGACCTAAAGATTGGATTGAAGTAGACAGCATTGATCCCAAGGTCCTTGAGGTAACCAGACCTTTTCTTAATTCCTGCGACATCTCCACCAAAACGGTTGAACCACGTTGGCTTCCCTTCCCATGGCACCATGCCTTTTGGATCGTTTCGCGGATCGCCATTCTCGAACCTATCGGGGAAAATTTGGTAGATGATGCTGTTTTGCACCCAGTTTGGAACTACAAATGGTTTGTAGGTTGAAGCCTGCATGGAAAATGGAAGAGTTTTGACCGATTCTCCATCTTTAAGTTCAAACTTGTAGTTCAAGTCTGTCTTTCGATTCCATTCAAACTCTGCTCGATTATATTGGTACAGATCGTCCGTGTGATCAACTGGAGCTTGAATTCTTTTGCCGTTTACAATCGCCGTTACTGATTGAACATCATTCTTTCGAGTACGTATGCCGATCGAACAAGTCGTGCCATCCAGATTGAAATATGGGAGGGTGCCTCGATGTTCAATGGCAGAACTCGCTATAAGCCCGTCTCCACGCTTTGCCGAATTGATGAAGTCTGGTGGGACAATCGTCAAGAACGAATTGATGTTCCCGTTTCCGTCATCTTCATTTTTCTCAGCTTTGGGGTCAGTTATCCATTCCGTGCCATTTCGAACAAATTTGTATTGATGCTGACCAAATTTCAGCTCTACATTTAAAGACCAAGTTCGGCCATCGCTTTCCAGTTTCATTGGGCTGGTATCTTTGTTCCACCCATTAAAGGTTCCGGCGACTGATATGCTTGTGGATGGTTCATTCGGCACAAATACGAACCGATGTATCTTGAAACCAAGCGTTTGCGCAAGCATCAAGACTCCAAGTGAAGTCATAGAACCACCTCTGTACGCTTGGAACTGTTTCGAATACTCAGCTTGCTAGGAACAAGTATTCGTCGTGGTCCTTGAATCGGCTTCTCATCGATAATATCCAGAAGGCGATTTACCGCCAATCGGACAATCTGAGGAATGTTGAGGTTTACGCTGGTCAAA
Organism: Armatimonadota bacterium; assembly: GCA_043760685.1. Lineage (GTDB taxonomy): Bacteria > Armatimonadota > Fimbriimonadia > Fimbriimonadales > Fimbriimonadaceae > Fimbriimonas. The sequence continues at coordinate 1,702 of JAYUOQ010000446.1, forward strand.
CCACCACCAATAACATCACAAAGGGATGAATCATTGAATGAGGCAATTCCAAGATCTCTTGGAACCGCTAGCTTGAATTCTCTTGACGCAGCCGAAACTCCTAATGCCATGAAGTCATCTAACACAACAATTGCATCTGGTGGATTGCTCAACGAAAGAATTTCTCTTGCCGTTAACCTTGCCGCCTCACTACCGAAATCAGAGTGAAAAATGAGGTGTTCATCTTGAACTCCGCGTAACGCACGCTGGTATCCAGCAATTCGATCATCGCTAACTGTGATTCCAGACTTTGCACCTAAAAACGCAATTCTCTTGTAGCCCTGTTTTATGAGGTGCTGGGTAAGTAGATCGGACGCCAATACATTGTCATTGTCAATCGAATGGACTTCTGCTGCATGAAGAGGATTGCCAATGAGGGCAAATGGAAAGCGATCTGTTTGAAGTTTTTGAATACGGTTATCAGCGGCTTCAGATTCAACGAGAATTAGTCCATCCACGCGCCGAGTTCTGAGCATTTCATCATAGAGTGATTGATGACGAATATTGTCGGCTGCGCAATCAACACAAAGATGAAACTCTGTCTCGGAAAGTTCTTCCATGATCGAGGCGATCAGATTTGCGTAAAACGGATCGTTGACGATTCCGCCTTGTGGACGCTTGATGACCAAACCAATCATCCCAGTTCGCTTGTTACGCAATGATTGAGCCCGAACATCAGGTTGATAATTTTGTTCCAGGATGACCTTTTCGACGCGAGTTCGAATAGCTTGCTCGACACGTTCGTCGCCAGAAGTGACGCGAGACACAGTTGCTTGTGAAACCCTAGCCAATCTTGCAATATCGCGTTGTGTAACCCTCATTGGTCAAACTCCTGTTCTCAGTCCGTTCTGAGAATTCGTATTCTTGAAACGTATGTTAACACAAGAATACGAATTCTTAACCAGAAAGTTAAAAATATTTGCAAAAAAAATCCCCAGACAAATTGCCTGGGGATTCATTTAGCTTAGAATTCAGCTTTACAGTTCGATTCTCCTTCCTTTGCCACCATCGCCAGGACCATCGTTTCCGTCTAGAATTCTCTTCACGAACGTAACAAGCTCCATTGGGTTAAACGGTTTAGTGAGGTACATGTCAGCACCGTAGTGGTAGCCCTCAAAAACGTCTTTGTCCTGTGCTTTTGCAGTTAACATGATGACCGG
>JAYUOQ010000447.1:0-7444 GCA_043760685.1 Armatimonadota bacterium
CAGCTCCAATACATGACCTTTCCGATGACTTATCATAAAAAGTACCGGATGCTGTACTTCAAGTGTAAATTTCCGGCTAGCCTTCGGCCAGATTTTGATACTCCTTCCGACGGATACATGATCAAGTCGATCGAATATGATTCTGGTTGGCATGGCAGTGCTCAGAACCTTGTTCTTGGAGAGGTTGTCGGTGAAGGGTTAAAGACATTGTTCGGTGCTGCTTCAGGACAGTTTGAGTTCAAGGAGAATGAGGCCATCTTTCATTACAGATTCAATGCAATGCCAGGTGAGCCCACGGTCGTAAAGTTGGAACCTGGTCGATTTGAAGTCGATGGAAACACCTTTGAGATCGTTTCTATTGCTAATCATCCCGAGCGTACAACGCCATTGACTCAGTACGAAATTGTTAACCAACAAGTCTTAGCCAAGCCACCAAAAACTGACATTGTGATTCGTGCCGTTAGAATCAAGAATCCCCATAGTTTATTTACTGCTAGCCTTGCCGATGAGGCGGGAGAAGCAATCAACATGATTGATGAGAACGATGACCCGGTCTCGGACGAGCAATATCAAGCAATGATCGTCAAGGCCAATAGCAGGCCAAATGAGCCATTTCGCAACCCACCGGTTCGAGATGCAGGCAAGTTTGCTTATCGTCCTTATTTAACAAAATCAAAAAACTCGACAATAGTAGCCAATTTTAACGTTGAAAAGTCGAAGTGCAAAAGGCTCCTGATTTTGCCTTACACCGGGCAGGAATATGTTTTTGAGCATATTAAACTCGATCCCAAATGAACCTGTAGGAAGTTTTTTTTGCTCGAAGTCCGAGTTTGGCATACGATGTGCAAACTAACTCAATGACATTCGAAAAAGATCCGAGGCTCATCCCCCAGTTCTCGCTAAAGATCGTAAAGCTTATAACGCGGCCTGAATCGCTTCCTGGTCGCGTTTTTGTTTTTATGTGAACCCTTTCCACTTCTCAAACAACTAATGTTTAGACTAAGATTACTTTTAGGGGAAAAGTGATGAAGAAATCATTGGGAATTTTAGGTTTAGCCGCAGTTATTGCCGGATGTTCGAAGGGTGTTCCGGCTGAAAGTCAGGCCCAAGGTCAATCAAGCCAGCCAGAATCGCCACAGGTGAACCAGCCGAAGGATAGTTCTCCAACATCGGGAACACCACCGGTAACGAGTCCAAAGTCTTCAGCACCAGTTCGGCCCAATGGTGCTCCAACAAGCAACTCTTCGCAATTATCTGTCGAAACCAGGTCGATGCCGGTAAATCCGGCAATTGCGCCTCCCCCGGGAAAGCCAAAGGAAAACCCTGCGGCGGCGCCACCTCGCCAAGGTGAAAAGGTGGCTGAGAATTTCAGGTTTGAAGTTGGACTGAAAACGATTGAGGTCGAAGGCGTTTGTAAACTGACTGAGGAAGAAGCGATCTGCTGGAAGCCAGATGGTCAGAAAAATGATGCACTAGCAACCGAACTAACCAATGCGATTAAGAGCAAGAGCGATAACTATTCAAATACTTTCCAGTTCAAATTCACGAAAAAGAACCGGATATTGGTCGTCAAGACTATTACGAAGCCAATGAAGCCTGGGGGTCAAGGTTTCACTAGCTATAGTTTGGGGCTCATGAATGAATACAACGGCGGCTCAGAAATGCAAGAAGGATGGGCTAACGGGAATAGCGCCTTCTCCGGCTCGAATGGCTCCAGTTTCGACCAAACTCAGACGGAACGACAGGTGCTTACCGGCGCATTTAGCAAGGAAACGAAGACATTCCCTTTGCGATATCAGTTCACCAACAACTCGAATGAGAGAAAAGTAATCCCCTTTGCAAAGGGCCAGTTTACAATTGAAGGAAATAGCTATGAGATCGTTTCGATCAATGACAAACCGGATGCTGGTCAAGCAAGTAACGGAATTTACATGGGAGGAATGCCACCTGGATCAAAGCCTCCAAAATACACTTACCTAAAGATTCAGGTTGTTAAGATCACGAATCCCTATACCATCCTTAATCTTTCCCCGGCAGACGATTCTGGAATGCCTTACGCGGGACTCAACGAGAAGGGAGAGCCAATAACGACGGCAGAACTGCAAAGGATTCGGGAAGGAGAGAATAAGAAAATGATGGAAGCTCAGCGATCTGGGAAACCATATAACTACGACAGTATGAATCGAATGAATGGGATGAACCATATCCAATCAATTAATCTTGATCCATCTTTTAACTATGGTCGAGATCCTTCGACAGGCATCTTTATTTCCGCAGTTAACATGGACATGTCTAAGATTAAAAAACTCTCGGTTGGGATTAGCAAACGAACGGTTTTTGTGTTTGACAAGATCAAACTTGATGCGAACTGAGTCTCAATGAATTTGCGTAATCTTGGTTTGTTCGTCATCGGATTGGCTAGTTTCGGGTTTATCTAGCAATCTGCATCGCCAGGTAAAGATTTGGAGATACAGCCAGGAGAATTTACGGCAAGCGGCTTTTCGCTAAAATATGGTAGTCACCACATCGAAATAGTCGGGGTTTGCAAGTTCACGGAGGACTTAGCACTTTGTTGGAAGCCAGATGGTTCGCCAAACAAATCACTGACCGAAAGGCTTAATAATGCTCTCCAAAGTCCTGCCTACTCAAACCGAAGGAACTTCACCGTAATCTTTCAAAAGAAGACTCGGCATCTTATTCTGAAGGATGTTCATATACAAAATTCGAATTCCTCGTCGGAGATAGGAGGGATGCTACGCAACGACGCGCAATATTCTGGAAAAACGGAAGGCTGGTCGACCTCAATAAGTCCAAATTTAAGTGCAAGTGAGAACGGATTTGATGGTGCCTACACTTCTTGGTCGTCGGTTGGCGGTGTTTTTGACCCACAGACAAAAGAGCATCCATTTCGGTATCAAGTCCGCCTACCCGAGACATTAAAGGTCCAAAAGTGCGAAGTAGGACAATTTGAAGTTGAAGGAAATATTTATGAAATAGTATCTATTGCCGACCACCCAAAATCTAAACGGATGAAGGGAACGATGGATGGTGGCGGCTCAGGCCCCGTGAATCGCCGGCCCTATTCGATCCCTCCAGAGCCAAAAACCGACATTATGCTTCGGGTAGTTTCGATCAAAAATCCATATAGTTCGATCAGGATTAGTCTTGGTGATTCGAACGGAAAAGAAATTTTTTATGTCGACAAGCATGACAAACCCATTGCCTATGAAGAAGTATCCCGATGGAACAACAGAAATGGAGTCTATGAACCCGGAACGAAGATTGTTGACCCACCCTACCATTATGTTGGAGGCGGACAATTTGATCCTCGAAGTATGGAAGCAAGAAAATATCCGATTGCTGTTTCGGTTCTGATGAGCAAAGGAAACTGCAAGAATTTATTGATCTATACTGCCCAACACAAGGTTTATGTGTTTGAGCATATTAAGCTGGATGTGAATTGAGCGCCGTCGCGAGCCAAGAAGCTGCTAGCGAAAGAAGCGGGAGAAGCAAATGGCTGGATTTTCCGGGAAAGGACGAGGAAAGAAGTGGATCAATGTTTGCGTTTGTCTTGCGGTTAGCATATTCGGACTCTACACCCTTATCATCTTTACGCGACCAGATTTCCTTTTTGAAAAGCGCACATGGAAAAGCAAGACGCTGGTTATGAAGGACAACAATAGCCAAACCGTCTCCGAATATGGAATTTCAATCGGCGCATCGAGAATGTTTGCCGATGGAAAACTGGGATATACGAACGAATTTTCCGGTCTTTGCTATGTCAAGATCACTCATAACGAGCTTACTGAGTACCGTTGGGGACACAGCATGACCATAAATGGAAAGTGGGAAAAGGGTTCTTTAACCTATGTCACTCTGAAGTAGCATTCATTTTCGATAGCTTAAAGCCGAGAATCAGCCAACCGAGAATCAGGCAAAGGCCCCCGATGGGTGTTATAGCACCGAGGACTTTGATGTGGGTTAAAGTGAGAGCATAGAGGCTGCCGCCAAAGATTGTGATTCCCGCGATCCAGAGCCAACAGACGGTTCGGTAACTTCCCTTCTTATCGTAAAGGGCCAGAGCGAGAAGGGCTACAGCGTGAACTAGGTGGTAGTGCGCGCCGGTCTTCCAGATTTCCAGGTCTGCAGGTGAGACCCTGTCTTTGATGGCGTGGGCGCCAAAAGCACCAAGCATGACCGCTAGTCCACCAAGAAACGCCGATATTGCCGCAAAACGATTTGAATTCACGTTTCCAAAGAGTACCGTGGCGTACTAAACTAGACATATGAAACTTTTTGCTCTTTCACTCATTGTTGTGTCCATTCCTTTCGTTCAAGGGGCAGTTCAAGATCCTACTACTCCGCAAGCGCCAACTACACCATTGAAAGTCGTCAAGCAGGTGAAGTCAATGAGGGTGATCGTTGATGATAAGGAAGTCAACTTTGGAGCGAACGGAGTTCGGACATTTGGCGGTCGGACTTTTGTTCCGTTTAGGGCGTTATTTGAAGCTCTTGGGAGCGAAGTCGACTATGACTTGGTTCACAAAAAAGTTACCGCTACAAAGGGTAACAATGAAATTGAATTGACCGTTGGCGAAGTCATTGCCCGCAAAAACGGGGCTGAGATAACGATGGAAGCGGCTCCTCAATTGGTCAAAGCGACGACCTATGTTCCGCTAAGATTCGTTGCCGAATCCCTTGACGCCGAAGTTGACTTTGATGGAGCAGCTGGCGTAATCAAGATTACGACAAAGGGATAGGGAGAGCCAATCTAGAAAAGGAAAGGCAACGCAATTGCGTTGCCCTGGGAGCTTCTGAGAAAAGCTAGTTCTTGATAATAATCTTTTCGCCCTTTACGTTGAACATGAATGTGAAGTCTTTTGGCATTTCCTTGGACAATCCTTCAAAAAGCATTGCCTTCTGAGCTTCAGTCAGGTCGCTTAACTTTAGGAAACCTTGCTTCTTCATCAAATCTTTTTGAGCATTTGACATCGATTGAGAGAACTTCTCTGGATCGATCTTCTTGAACGTCATCCCTTTGAAGTTCAGTTCTCCGAGGGAATTTTTCATTCCTGAAAAGGCTTTTAGATTGAGAGCATTTCCAGCCTTCGTAAGACCGTGAAGGGACTTAAGTTCCTCAAATGCCTTTGGATCTATCGTCTTGAATTCGTATGACTTTCCGTCCTTCCCGAAGCCGCGAAGGGATTTCAGCTCCTCAAAGGCTTTTGGATCCATTTTCGGAAATTCCTTGAGGTTGAGCGTGTTTGACTTCAATTGACCACTGAACTCTTTTGCTGACTTCTCAAACTCCAAAATTCGCTTCTCATCCATGTGGCTAAATGCTTTTGCGTCACCGAAAGCCTTGAGTTCAAAGCCATTTGTGGAGCCAACTCGAGCAGGCGAAAACATTGATCGTGGAAAACCGCCCGATTGGAAAATTAGGGTCGTTCCTCGAACTTGCCAGGACCCGCCCAGCGACTCGGCAACCGTTTCTAATGCTTCGTGAAGCGGAACTTGATTGACGTTCATCGTGATTTTGCTTTTTGGCAATTTGTCAACATTGGCGACAAAGTTGACGTTTTGCTTTGAAAGCCATTTGATGACATCGCCAGCGGATGAGTTATTAAACTGAACAGATACCAGGCGATCCATTCCTTTTAGTCGAGAAAGCCCGTTATCAGTGAAATAGCTCATCATTGGAAAGCCAGCTACTCGATCTCCGGTTTGCTTTGGACTTGCTGATCGCTGTCCTGCAACGACAAGATCGACTGCCTCCGCTACGTTTATTGTTCCAGTTATGTTTGTACCTCGGATAGTTACCGCCCCATCTTGAGTCGTAAAAAAGCCATCCTGAGCAATTGCCTTGTTCTCCGAGTACTTAGCCAAACTAGGGAGTTCAGCGGCAGGAGCCGATCCTGGTGAAACCGTTGCGGGCGGCATAGGCTTGTCGCTCTTCACAATGGCGAACTGCTTATCAATCTGTGGGTCAACCCCATTTTGATCGGTTCCGTTGGCGAGTACGGCAAGCGCCGCGATTCCATACATTAGTGGCATAAGACCAAATTCCTCCGTTTCTTGCCTAACATTCAAAATGCTTGGCTTTCAATTACATTACACACGGGCAATCCCAAATCGTTCCGAAACGCAAAAAAATCCTTCCCTTTTTTTTGAGGAAGGATTTCTGGGTTCAAACTAGTTTCTTTTAGCTGCTTCGAACTTCTTTCGAAGTGCCATTTGAGATTGGCTTAAGGTCGATTTTGAAACAACTTTTTTCGTCTTCCTCGTTCCGGCTACTAGTTCAACAGTCAGGACGGAACTTTGGTCTCCTGACTTTACGGTCACCGACCATTTTTCACCAACCTTATTGTTTCTCGTAAGGCCCGAATAGTTTCTTCGTAAGGTATTAGCTTGGTCGCTATTGAAGTCGACCATATTGATCTTTGTTACCACATCACCAACTTTCATTCCTGAAACATCCGATGAAATGACTTTCATTGCTTTGTCGTCTGGACTTGGATTCAGCATAAACGGAACCTTAGCATAGGTTTCATCAATGTCTTTTAGGTCGTAACCAATTTTTGCCAATTGGGCTTCAATAGGAATTTCGCCTGGCTTCATGATGATGGTGTCATACATTTCCCCTAGGGCTGCACCACCAAATTTGACGAGTTGGTTTCTAATCTCTCCTTCTTCAAATCCTGGCTTATTGTCTTTGCACATTTCGTAAAGTGCCCTTTCAACATCGTCGAGTGATCGTTTGCCGTTTGTCTGGTTCAGCAATTCAATATCAAGGGCAAATCCGCACAGAAAGCCCGTGTTGTAATAACTCACGCCAAGGCCATTGGAGTTGCCAACGCCACCAGCGGCTTCGCGGACTTTGTAGCTAGAATCGTATGGCGAGATATTGAATCGTTCATTGTTACTTCGAACGCCGGTTACGTTTTGAACCAGGGTTGCATACATTTTGTCAATCGGATTTGCTTGCCGTTCGTTGGTTCCGTACCATCCGTATCGTCCAAGTAACGTGTGAGCAAAGTAGTCCGTAACGCCTTCAAGCCACCAAAGCGCTCCGGTTTGGGGCATGGTTGTGTAGTCAAAAGGACCGAGCGGAAGCGATCGAATTCGCTTAACATTCCACAAGTGGAAGAACTCGTGGGAATAGACTCCCACAACTCCGGGGCCAACGCCGTTTGCCATGGAGATTTCGGTTGAAGATAGATGCTCTAGACCACCCGCCCCGTCGGCACCAACATTGACGGAGAAGTGCCATACATAGCGATCGTATGGCGCGCCACCGAAGAAGTCACCTTCCATTTGCGATACGAAGGCACAGGCCTTTTTTACGTACTCTCGATCAACTCCTTCAATCGCACTGGCCGGACCTCGATAGGCAATGTAATGAGCTTTTCCACGCTGCATGTAAACATCAACTAGGTAATCGCCA
>JAYUOQ010000448.1:0-7439 GCA_043760685.1 Armatimonadota bacterium
CATTAGGACAAGTTGGCAAGTCTTGGTATCTAGAACAAACAAGATACCAAGACTTGCCAGAACAGCTACTAGTTTTGTTTTACCGCACGTCGTTTCAATATTGCAAAGCATCCGATTGCAAGGCCGAGAATACTAGCTGGCTCTGGCACAGGTTTGAGCCTATAGTTGGTTGATGCTCCGTTGAACTTTCCGGACCCAACAATGTAGCCATTCTCATTCACATCGTACGCCTCATCAAGTTGCCATCCGGAATTTTGGTCAATCAAACTGTTGAGGTCTATAAGGCCAGTATCTTGTGTCCATCGCACAGCCTGATGCCCAAGAGAGGCTCTATTGGAATTGCCGTACCCAACAACAACTCCACTGTTTGCAATGCTGGTGAAATTCATGTCTTGGTAGCCAGCAATGTTTGAAAAGGTTTCTGTGCCCAATTCAGGATTGAAAACGAAGGACCATATGTTATTGTCCTGTCCCCTAAAAGTGCCGACCGTACTTCCTTGATCATTAATTTTGCCAGCCGTGCTATGGACTGCACCATTGATTGAGGCATGAAGATCTTGAACCGTTTGATTGTTGTAAAAGAGGGTTGCTCTTTGAACTCCATTGACATAGGCGTAGCCAGATGTTGTATTAGCTTCGTTGATGCTCGACGCTTGGGAGGATTCTCCATTGACGTAACCTGGGATTAAGAATCCTCCGAATTGAATTGTCCAACCCGCAGCATGCCGGTTATTCTGCTGCAATCCCATGTTTCCAACCATATGCCCCTGATTGTTAATTCCAAACGTTTGGCTGTCTTGGAACCAGTTTGTTGGCTCGTTGTACCAAAGTGCATGAACTCCTGGACCAGGCGACCAATGACGAAATCCTTTTGTATGCCCGTTTTCAGTAAATGAGCCAACCATCATTCCCTCATCGTTGATATCAGTAAGCGTGTAATCGTCTTTGCCCCAAACGTTCATGTTTTCCATGGACTGACCTTCAGACCACCGGAATCCCGTATGGACACCTTGGGAGTAGGACCATCCAACCACAACGTTTTGATTATTGATGGCTGCGGCCCGGCCGAACGAAAGCCCAGGAAGGTTGCCGATGTTTACGACTTCGTACTCCTGTTCTGCGAAAGCCGCAGAAACAGCTCCGGCCGCGAGGAAAGAATGAACTAGTTTAGTGATTTTGTGTGCCATGTAGTTGCTCCAAAGAAATTATTATACACGGAAAAAATGAAAATTCCGAATATAAATAAATTGAGACAAAAAAAGGACTCAAGACCTACGCCTGCTTTCCTGCTGAGTTGGAAGAGAAAGAATGGTCATCTGGACGCGGACAAACTCTCCCTCGCTTCGTGCATCAACATTAGACTCCGAAAGCTCATGAATAACAGCCTGAAGTTCGGTGACCGCAAGTTTAAGCCTCAATGCCCGCTCTCGATCTACAAACAATGTGTGGAATTTTAGGATTAAGAAATCTGTGTAGGATGGGTCATTTTCCAGGGCATCGTAAAATGCATCATGTTGTCGTTCAGCTTGCCTCATTTGACTGTTAAATCGAAGCTTGTATTGCTCGATTGACTCGGGAGTTTGCTCTGCGAGCATGAAGCGAGTTAGTCTACCGGCATGAGCAAAGAGAGTTTCAGTTCGAGATCTTCGCTTTCGAGTCCCAGCAGAAATGACCAATTCTGCATCCATCAGTTTCACGATCTGCTCTCCAACACTAGCGGGACTTCGACCTATATCCTTCGCAACTTCTCTTGCAGAACGTGGATCAATTGGACTTAGAGAATCAAAGACTTCGCTACAGGCGACCGAGATTAACGTCTGGATTTGCTTTAGATTTAGCTTTGTAACTTCTGCTTGGCCAGGGAATCGGGGTTCCATATGCGGAAATGCTCCTTTTGTCGATCATACCATGTTAAAAAAATCTGTTTGGCAATTAGACGTATTGGCGTTAAGAAGACTTTAGCCTTCCGGCACGAAAGTCATCTTGGAATTCCCTCGCCTATCACTTAGGCAAGGGAATTCCAAATAGTATCATAAATAGTGGCAATTCAATGTCGGTCAGTTCCAAGAGATTCATAAATGAAGAATCATGACCGCTTGTAAACTGCCTCGACTGCCCACTCAGCTTCGCCTTGCGGAGTTAGATTCTCCATTTTCATTGTGAGCTGATCGTTAGTCGTTTTGAACTCGATTGTCCAACCCCAGACCTCTTTTTCAGCAGCGTATGTTCCCTTCGTCTTGAACGAGCCATCAGGAGATTCGGGACCAACGAGATGCATGACAGCCGTATTTTGATGCCACGAGTCGCTCCAACCAATCTGGACAACTTTTGACTTACTCGCCATGCAGATCAGAAGGGTGCCTTCATGCCTCTTGCTCTCATAATGCCATGTGTAAGTTATGGTTGCGAATGTGCCATGTTCGTCGGTGTCAACGTGTAAAAAGGAAGCTGACTCAGCAATCCGTTTTTCGGGAGGAAGCCACGATTGGTTCAGCTTGGAACTTCCAAACCAAGAGCCGTTAGCATCAAGTATCGATTTTGGAATTGCCATACAGTGAAATCTTAACAGGTTTCCTGACTTTCAAACAATTGTTCTAGACGGTTTCGGTGGATCAAACTATTTCGGGCACCCTCAGTTTGGTTTTGATCGTAATATGGTGCATATGTATATGATCATCAGTTCATTTTTGTTGTCCGTTTTGACTCATCAGGCGAAAGTGGAATCTCCTTATGTTCATTTGAGGGAGGCTTACTTAAAGTTAGACCCGGCTGCAGCGGCAAATGCTTATGCCGACAACGCCATTTACCAAGAAAATTTTGCTGGTTTCCCAAGTGTAACCCGAACCGGAAAAGTGGAAATTCGGCGTGGAATTGAGTCTTTCTTTAAGTCTCTTGCCAAGCCAAACAAAGAAACAAAACTTGATGTCAATTTTCGTATTACCGCCACAAAAAATGGCGAAGACACTGGTTTCTATCGCCTTCGTGTGGGGCATTCAGGTGAAAAGAAGGTTGCCAACTACTACGGTTCATTCAACACCAAGATCATCGATGGAAAATTTGTTCAAGATTCGGCGTCCAACGCAACCGTTACTGACTTTGAAAATGCGGCTGGACCGGTACTCATTAATCCCGACGATGAGACATTAGATGCATCGTACTATGACCAAATGTTGGGAACATTTGTCGGCAAGGACGGGACTTCCATTTTGGTAACTCGTTCAGGAAGGCGATTGTGGGCGCTGAATGAGACTACAAATCAGTGGAGAGGGCTTTCTCGAGAAAGAGGGATGGTTTGGAAGGCACCAAAAGGCTACGTTTTGGGTGATCTGGGAAAAGATGAGTACATCTTTTCATCGCAAGGGCGAGAGCTCAAAATAGCCTCACCTTTGCACACCGTCCAGCTTCACAAGGCTGAAAATGTCAAGCGTGAATCAGTTCAGTTTCGTTCAGGGAAGCTGATGCTGGCAGGAGAGGTTTTGCGCCCAACTAAATCTAAGGGTCCATTTCCGTCAGTTGTGATTATTCATGGCTCAGGTAGTCAAGACCGTCACGGATATGCTTCTGTCATTGAGCTGATCGCAATGCAATTTGTTCGATCAGGATATGTAGCCTTGACTTTTGATAAACGTGGTTCTGGTCTATCAGGCGGTGATCTTGGTTCTGCCGGATTTCCTCAATTGGCTGATGATGTTCGTTCAGCAGAAGCTTATTTGCGGTCTCGATCTGACATAAGAAAAGAATTTGTTGGGTACGCGGGTTCAAGTCAAGCTGGCTGGATAGCGGCACGCGCAATTGCCGACAATGGAAAACCTGCCTTTGTTTTCTTGCTTGGTGCAGCCGGAGCAGCTAGCTCGGTAGAAGAACAAAACCTCTATAACACCCGCATTCGAATGGAAACTGCTAACATTTCCCATTCAAATATCTCACTTGCTCTCGATCAACAGCGAGCATTTTTCGCTGCCAGACGAAACAGCTCCAACGAAAAAAACTTGACAAGAATTTCAGAGCTAGCTAGTAAACAACCCGAATTAAGTGGCTGGCTATTTCCCGCGACCACAAAACCGAGCGTTGAACCAGATTGGTATGATGTCTTAGACTCAGATTTCAATCCTTTGCCAATTTGGCGAAGCTACAAAGGGAAATCACTTTTCGTCTTTTCGAAATTCGATGATTCTACTGATACTTCCTTAGTCGCAAAGCGATTAATGGCATTGCCGAATTCGAAGTCTCGAGAAGTAAAGGTTCTGCCAAAATCCCAACATCTCGGTTTGATTGCAGAGTCCGTCAAAGCGGCAAATTTTGAGCGAGTTTCGTCATTCGATCCTATCTTATGGCCATTTGTTAGATCGTGGGCAAAGCGCATTGCTTAAGAACGTTAACGTGAATCGAAACAGAACTTGCGATGGTAACCTTGCTCATCAGTGACAATCGACTCCCTCATTTTCGATCTTGACGGAACGCTTTGGGATACTTCCGAACAATGTGCCACGGCGTGGAACAACGTTTTGGCTTCGCAAGGCATCGAATACCGGAAGGTCACCGCAGCCGATGTTCGGGCGGTTACCGGAAGGCCACATCAAGAGTGCGTTCGATTGACTTTCAGCGACTTATCCGATGATCAGATTGAAAGTATCTCAATTGCGACCATGATCGAGGACAATCGGGTCATTGAGCAAGAAGGCGGAGTGCTTTATGAAGGAGTCCTTGAAGGTCTATTGGCCCTCAATAAAAAATATCCGCTTTTCATCGTAAGCAATTGCCAATCCGGTTACATTGAAACATTTCTTCGGCTAAATAGTCTCGAAACCGTTTTCGATGACATTGAATGCTGGGGGAACACTGGTCTGCCGAAAGGAAGGAATCTTAAAAGCATTATTGAGCGAAATCAACTTCAAAGTCCGCTGATGATCGGTGATGCGGAAGGTGATGAAACTGCAGCACGAGAGTGCTCAGTCCCTTTTGCCTTCGTGTCGTATGGCTTTGGCACCAGCATTTCACCTGAGATAACGTTCTCGTCGTTCATGGAAATAGTCACTAAATTGTAGTCTTAGTATTCCCAAACGAAGCTGTGAGTGCCCCCAACTGGTAATTGAACTTGCCCAAAGCGAACAATGAAGCGGAATACAAAATTACGGTAGGCAAGTTCAAAAATTTGCTTGTTGTGGGGAGTTTTCGGCCAAATGAAATTAAGACAAAGACTAATGTTGATCCTGGTATCGACGACAGCATGTCTGATTTTTGGGCTCCACCAACTCTCAGCAAGCGGAATGATGGGCAGCTTCGAGGCCCTAGAACAGAAAGAAGTCAAGAAAGATATGATGAGGGTCCAAGATGCCTTTGAACAAAGGGCTGTAGATCTTCATGGAAAGTCAAGCGACTGGGCGACTTGGGATGACTCCTATCAATTCATGGCCGATCACAACCAGGCTTACATAACTTCAAATCTTGACGTTGTCAACATGAAAGTTGATGCGGTTATTTACATCGACGACAACGCAAAGATCTTTCACGCTAGACCGCTCAAAAAGAGAAAGGACATCGCCCCACCAGATCCGGTGAGTTTGGTAAAGCAACTTAGTTTTGTTCGCCATGTGGAAGGTCATTCATACGATAAAAGCACTTCATCCGGCATGATCTTGCATCGTGGCCGACCAATGTCGATTTCAATACGCCCTATCCTCCCAAGCTCGGGATCAGGTCCTCAGCGAGGTTGGCTCATATTTGCTGCCTACTTTGATGATCAAGATATTGCAAGTATTGCAAAAAAATCGCATCTAGACGTAAAACTCTTTTCAATCGGCGCTGGAGATGTAATTCCCTCCCACGCAACCCAAGCACTGCCTTATCTCAAATCTGCAAATGACGTTATTGCCCGACCTCTTGATGAGAACCAGATTTGTGGATTTTCTTACCTTAAGGACATAAACCGTAAACCGATCCAATTGGTTCAAACAACCGAGATACGCGAGATTTACGCGCAGGGTCAAGAGGAGACTCAGTTCCTCGTAAGAATTATCGCCTTTGCCGGAACCGCATTCTCGTTGGTAGTTTTGCTTGTTATCGAGCGGACCATTACGGCTCGCCTTGCCCTACTGGCGAAGCAAGTGGACATCATTCGCTCAGAATCTGATCTCACGAAGAGGGTTGAATCGACCGGCGAAGACGAAATATCGATGGTTAGCGACAAAATCAATGAAATGTTGTCCGTACTTGAAGTCAGTACTGACAAACTTCGAAAGAGCGAAGACCAATTGCGATTACATAGTGAGACGTTGGAATCAACGGTACTTGAAAGAACCCAAGAAATCGAACATCTGGCTTATCACGATAAATTGACCGGACTACCAAATCGGGCTCTACTGCTAGACCGTATTACCCTTGCCCTCAAAAAGGACTTGCGAAATCAAAAAGGAACTGCGGTTATGTTCATTGACTTGGACAACTTTAAACTTGTTAACGACAGCCTCGGTCATAGTTTTGGAGATGATCTGCTGATTGAAATCACCCAAATACTCAGTGAGGCGATCCGTCCTGGCGACACCGTAGCCCGGATTGGAGGCGATGAATTTACCATCCTATTAGAAGACCTGCATTCCGTAGAAATTGCCGAAGAGGTTGCGAAGCGAATATTAGCTGAGTTGAAACACCCAATACTCCTTGGAAATCGCGAAACCTTCGCCGGAGCAAGCATTGGCATTGCCTATAGCAAAGATGATTCAACCGACGGTTCGACCCTCATGATGCATGCCGATACCGCAATGTATCGAGCAAAAGCAGGCGGAAAATCAAACTATGTACCTATGACGAATCCATGCATGATGATGCCATCGACCGCCTAGAGCTAGAGACGTCGATGCGAAAAGCACTGGTAAATCATGAAATTTTTGTCGAATATCAACCACTTATTGACTTGAGCACAAACCAAATGGTTGGTGCAGAAGCATTGGCGAGGTGGCAACATCCACAGCGAGGACTTGTTTCGCCAACGCTATTCATTCCTATCGCCGAGGATACTGGACTCATCGTTTCAATTGGCTATTGGATTCTTGAAGAATCATGTAGGCAAGCAAATGCGTGGAGTAACGAATATGGAATGGAGAACTTCACAATAAGCGTGAACCTCTCCGGCAAGCAGCTTCAACGAGACGATGTCATCGACCGAATTAGTCAAATACTCACATCAACCGGACTGCCTGCTTCTCAATTGAAATTGGAGATTACCGAATCAATTCTCATGGAAGACCGGGACGACTTGATCGAAAAGATGGTGCTACTAAAAGAACTCGGCGTTCAACTAGCACTGGACGACTTTGGTACCGGTTACTCGTCCCTGTCGACATTAAGGTCGTTTCCAATTGATACCTTGAAAATCGATCGAGCATTTATTAGTCGACTCGGAGAAGAAGAAAGCGCTTTGCCAATCGTTAAAGCAATTCTCG
>JAYUOQ010000449.1:0-2888 GCA_043760685.1 Armatimonadota bacterium
CATTCCGCGCTCTATGTCTTCTCGGCCAATACCGCGAAGGAGTAGTCCAACGTTGTCACCAGCTTCACAATAGTCGAGAGTCTTTCGGAACATTTCAACGCCCGTACAGACAGTCTTCTTAGGAGCCTCGCGGAGACCAACGATCTCAACTTCTTCCATCGACTTGAGTTGACCTCTTTCGACACGACCAGTAGAAACCGTACCACGACCAGTGATCGTAAATACGTCTTCAACTGCCATGAGGAATGGCTTGTCCTTATCTCGGTCTGGAGTTGGAATCCATGAATCGACTGCAGCCATCAAGTCAAGAATTGACTTAACGTTCTTGTCTTCATAATCAACCTTTCCAGCTTCAACTAAGTCCAAAGCCTTTCGAGCAGAGCCAGTAATGACAGGAGTGTTATCTCCGTCAAATTGGTACTTCGTGAGCAACTCTCGGATTTCCATTTCGACGAGCTCAAGTAGCTCAGGATCGTCGACTTGGTCGGCCTTGTTAATATAAACAACGATGTACGGAACACCAACTTGGCGAGCCAAGAGGATGTGCTCTCGAGTTTGTTGCATAGGACCGTCGGTACCTGCAACAACCAAGATTGCTCCGTCCATCTGCGCAGCGCCGGTAATCATGTTCTTGATAAAGTCGGCGTGTCCAGGACAGTCAACGTGGGCATAGTGCCGTGTATCTGTCTCGTATTCCTGGTGCGAGATGTTGATGGTTATTCCTCTGGCCTTTTCTTCAGGTGCAGAGTCAATTTCATCATACTTTCTTGCAGTTGCAAGACCTTTGGTTTGTAGAACGCCCGTGATAGCGGCGGTAAGTGTCGTCTTGCCGTGGTCAACGTGGCCGATTGTGCCTACATTGACGTGCGGCTTTTTTCTTTCGAATTTAGCTCTTGCCATTTTTTTTCTTTAATCTCCTTAATTGGATCAATGGTGAGGGCGACCCGTCGCCCAACTTCGGTCTAACCCAATACCGCACGGCAGGGCTTAAGACAAACGAGAGTTTACCTTTCAGAGACGCACCCAGTCAACAGTGGACAGTCTTCGATCCTCAGAACATTCTGATATCTGAGGGCTGTTGACTTAAGATCACGTTATCTTCCACCAAGTGCCTTGATCGCCTTTAGCGACTTGTACTTCCTAGCAACCGCGAGCGGAGTTCGTCCATTTTTGTCTTTCAGACTTTTGTCAGCCTTCGCCTTAAGTAGCATCGGAATTACGTCGTCGTAATTGTATTTTGCGGCAAAATGTAGCGCAGTCATACCATTTTCAGGACACTTAAGATTTGGATTGGCCTTGTTTTGAAGTAGGAGTGAAGTCACCTTATGAGCCCCTTTCAAAATTACTGTCCTCATCAGTGGTGTCACCTGATAAATCGTCAGTTCTTCATTTCTATTAAAGGGGAAAAACACATCAGGTTTGGCATGATACTTAAGCAAATTCTTTGCCGGTACTTCGTAGTAAACGACTCCCAAAGGGGGAATGCCTCCAAATTTCTTGGCAATACCCTCAGGATGGTAAAATCTGTGATTAGGGTCAGCTCCATACTGCAACAGTCGTTCAGTTATTTGACCGTATTTGTCGCCCTCAGCCGCTAAATACAGGGCCTTGCCATTTGCCTCATTTGGACTGGCTCCCGCCTCCTTATAAAGCCGAATTCCGGTTAAAATATTGGCGTAATAATTGTCGGCACCTATTCGCCCACCGTCCATCAAGCTAGCCATTGAGCCATCTCCCAAACCAGTCTTCGCGGCCCTAATTTCCGCCAACAACTCTTTTGCTCGCTCCCATCGCCCGGCAAGAATGGCGGAACCTGGATCAGAATATCTCTGCTTATCCTCAGCCGTGCTACCTTGCTGACTGAGAACTAAAGTTAAAGCTAATACCGTGTTCATTTACTCTGGACCTCCGCCAACAGGCGTCATCCAAACCTTACCAGAAAGCACAAAAGAAGCCCCAATCTTTCGATTGAGGCTCGTTCTTTGCTAGGAGCTAGAAGCTCAAAGCTTGCAGCTCGAACTTATCTTCCACCAAGTGCCTTGATCGCCTTTAGCGACTTGTACTTCCTAGCAACCGCGAGCGGAGTTCGTCCATTCTTGTCTTTCAGACTTTTGTCAGCCTTCGCCTTGAGTAGCATCAGGATTACGTCGTGGTAATTATTTTGTGCAGCAATGTGAAGGGCGGTCATTCCGGTTTCTTCGCACTTTAAGTTCGGATTTGCTCCTGCATTAAGATAGATTGGAACCAATGGATGAAGGTTCTTCATTAACGCTGCCTGGATGAGAGGAGTGACTTTTCCCTTAAATTTCGGATCAAATACTGATTCGGTAACAAAATGCACGTTCAGTTTGGCTCGATACTTTATTAGGATGCTCGCTGTTTTTACATTAGACGCCGCACCTATCGGCGGAGTACCGCCGAGTTTCTGCCCAACGCTGTCGGGATAATACCAACGATGATTTGGGTCGGCTCCATACTGGAGTAGCCTCTCGATGATTTTCCCATATTTGTCACCCGTTGCGGCTAGATAAAGAGCTTTACCGTTTGCCTCATTCGGATTGGCCCCCGCTTCCTTATAAAGTCGAATTCCAGTTAAAATATTGGCGTAATAATTGTCGGCACCTATTCGCCCACCGTCCATCAAGCTGGCCATAGAGCCGTCTTCAAGTCCGCTCTTTGTGGCCCTAATTTCTACTAACAACTCATTGGCTCGTTCCCACCTTCCCGCAAGGATCGCGCTTCCGACAACATTTGTCGAAGGGAAACGTTGCTTATCTTCAGCGGTACTACCTTGTTGGCAAAGAACTAATGACATACCCAATACAATGCTCATTTATTCTGGTCCTCCACCAACTGGAGTCATCCAGACCATTTCTCTGGCAATAATT
>JAYUOQ010000450.1:0-7427 GCA_043760685.1 Armatimonadota bacterium
GAAAGTTTTTGTTCTGAGAGTTGAGGTTCTACGCCCTTTGTTGGAGGGTCTGTTGGACCTCAGCGAGTATCATGAACGAAGGTAATCAGTGGCGATTTCAAAGATTTTGGTAGCAAACAGAGGCGAGATTGCGGTTCGAGTTTTTCGAACCGCTAAAGCTCTTGGCATAAAGACGGTCGCGGTCTATTCGGATGCGGATGCGGATGCAATTCACACCAGCATAGCGGATGAAGCAATTCATATTGGCGGCTCGGCTCCGTCTGAGAGTTACTTGGATTCTGCCAATATCTTGGCGGCGGCAAAGCAAACTGGTGCTGACGCGATTCACCCTGGATACGGATTCCTCAGTGAACGAGCGGAGTTTAGCGAAGCTTGCAAGGATTCGGGGATCACGTTTATCGGTCCTCCAGCCGCGGCGATGAGGCTGCTTGGAGCCAAGATTGATGCTAAGCAATTGGCGGTTCAAAATGCAGTCCCGATAACCCCGGGGTTCTTTGAATCAGGAGCATCGGATTTTCAACTGAGGGAAGCGGCACAAGACATTGGTTTTCCGGTTATGTTGAAGGCTTCGGCTGGAGGCGGTGGACGCGGAATGCGTGTGGTAAGAGATCTTGCCGACTTTGACAATGAACTTGCGACGGCGAAGGACGAAGCGCTCAAGGGATTTGGAGACGACGCCATGATGGTTGAGAAACTGGTCGAGAATCCTCGCCACATTGAAGTTCAATTCATAGCGGATCAGTTGGGAAATGTTGCTTGCCTCTTTGAACGAGAATGTTCGATTCAGCGAAGGCACCAAAAGCTGATTGAAGAAGCGCCTTCTCCTTTCTTCAAAATTGAAACTCTATGGCCCTCGATGCGCGACGCCACGATCCGCTTGATAAAGGCTGCGGGTTACTACGGGGCAGGTACGGCTGAATTTATGGTCGATCCTGTTACTGGCGATTTCTATTTCCTGGAAGTGAATGCCCGGCTTCAGGTGGAGCACTGTGTTACCGAGGAGATCACTGGGCTTGACTTGGTGGACCTGCAAATCAAGGTTGCTAATGGGCAGCCTTTGGGCTTGCCGGCCGGATTGATGGATGGAAGTCGAGATGCGATATTCGGGCACTCGATTGAGGTTCGGATTGTCGCTGAGAATCCTGGTCAAGGGTTTATTCCTTCGATTGGAAGGATTGTTGGTTGGGCTGAACCGAGCGGCCCAGGAATCCGTTTTGATACTGGCTTTGGCTTGGGAAGCGAGATTTCTCGGTTTTATGATTCAATGATTGCCAAGGTTATTGCTCATGGTTCCACGAGACTGGAGGCTCGACAACGACTGGTAGCCGCGCTCCTCGACTTCCATGTTTTGGGGGTTCAAACGAACATTGCTTACTTGATTGATGTTTTATGTAGCGATGGGTTTATCGAAGGAAACATTGACACCGGATATTTGGGTCGCGAGTTTTCTGACTGGGCTCCAGTCCAGGCTCCAGCCGAGCTTGGAAGCATTGCTAATCTTGCCGTATCTGGCGGAAGTGGAACGTCGGCGGCTAAAAAGTCTCATCTAATATGGGATTTAACTGATAACTGGCGCAATGTTCGGGCTGGTTCTCAACTAAAATAAGAATGGACATATGCGATCAGGTGCGTTAGTTTTTGGAATTGGATTGTTGGCCTTGGGACTTCTTGTTCCCGCGTATCAGCAACCGCCAAAACCGGTGACCCAATCGTGGGTTAGTTACTCGAAAGACGTCAATCCAATTTTCAAAGCAGCATGCAATTCTTGCCACGCAGGAAAGACTGCCGCTGCCGGTCTTGATTTCACTAACACTGCGGGAATGCTTAAGGCGGGAGTTATCAAGCCAGGTGATCCCGAGAATAGTGTTCTTATCCGAAGGATGAAAGGGCTTGATGGCCTGCCTTTGATGCCGAAGGGCTTCAAGGCAGTTGATGCTTCAAAAATCAAACTTATCGAGACTTGGATTAAGGACGGTGCCAAGATTGATCAGGCGGTAGGAAAGCATTGGGCATATATTGCTCCGGTAAAACCAGCATTGCCAAAGTCTGCGATTGTTTGGGGTCAAAACGAGATTGACGCTTTTACCTTGGAAAAGATGTTGGGGCACAACCTGAAGCCCTCGCCTCAAGCACCAAGGGAACTACTGGCTCGACGTCTCTATCTTGACTTAACGGGATTGCCGCCAACGGTTGCTCAACTCGATGCTTACCTTGGCGATTCCGCGCCAAACGCCTATGAAAAGTTAGTCGATAAGCTTTTGGTGTCGAAGCATTATGGAGAACGACAAGCACGAATTTGGCTCGATTTGGCTCGCTATGCCGATACGAATGGATATGAGGCGGACGTATCTCGTACTGCCTACTTGTACCGTGATTGGGCGATCAATGCTTTTAACCGCAACCTTCCTTACGACCAATTCACGATTGAACAACTTGCCGGCGACATGTTGCCAAATCCTACGGTTGACCAGCAGGTAGCCACCGGATTTAACCGAAATTCGATGTTTAATCAAGAGGGCGGAGTTGATCCTGCGGAGTCCTTTTACAACACGGTTATTGACCGAGTTACCACGACTTCTGGCACGTGGCTTGGTTCAACG
Organism: Armatimonadota bacterium; assembly: GCA_043760685.1. Taxonomy (GTDB): domain Bacteria; phylum Armatimonadota; class Fimbriimonadia; order Fimbriimonadales; family Fimbriimonadaceae; genus Fimbriimonas. Next base: position 2,601 of record JAYUOQ010000450.1, read on the forward strand.
TTGCAGTGCGCTCGATGCCATGACCACAAATTTGATCCATTCAGCCAAAAGGATTTCTTTAAACTCTATGCGGTCTTTAGTAATGTTAGTTACAAGCGGCAGGGTGATTACAGCAAATCGTTCTCTGAACACTGGGTAGAGCCTGAGATCAAGGTTTCTACTCCGGAAGCCATGAAGGCTATTGACGAAGCCAAAAAGAGGGTTGTCGCACTTGATGAGCGCAAAAAAGCATTTGCTGCCGAGAACGCCCGAGACTTTGCAAAGTGGAAGATTGAAGCTGGGCTGACGGTCTCGTTTGAGGATCCTAAAGTTGAATCCTTCGTTAGTTCAGGTGGAGCGACCTATGCGTTAGGCGAGAATAATCTGATCGAAGTTGGTGGACCTAACTCCGACATGGACGAATATCAAGTCGTCTTGGAGTTTCCTCAAGGAAAAGTAAACGGCCTTCGCATTGAAACTTTGCCTGCGCCCGGGAAGCCCGGTGGTCGGTCTTCGGGACTGAATTTCGTTCTGACTGAACTTGACTTGAAAGTCGACAATGAAAAAGTTGATTTGAGCGCGGCTCAGGCAGATTTCATCCAAGACGGATACGACTTAAAGAAGCTGTTGGCTGGTGATCGAAGTTCCGGCTGGGCAGTCTCGCCTCAGGCTGCTTCCGGGCATCGGCTTATTGCCCAGTTTGCAAAACCGACAGAAGGAAAAAAAGCCGTTTTGAAGCTCGGCTTCCATTCCCCTTGGCCTAATCATGGCATGGGTCGATTTAGGATTTCGTTTACGAAGTCCGATTATCCTTTGCTGGATATCGTTCGGGAGAAGGCGAGAAAACTAGCTTCTCAGCCAGTTTTTGACGAAAAAGCTGACGCTCAGCTTCATGACCTCTATATTGAAACATCCACCAATGGCTTTGAGTTGCAACGCGAGATGAGAGAGGCGAAGGCGGACCTTGCCCAAAAAGAAGTCGGATTGCCGACGGCTTTGGTTATGGCAGACAAACCGACAACCGGGAAGCTAATGGCGGCACTTCATCACCGGGGTGAATTTACTTCACCGGGCGAAATGATTGAAGCAGGAACTCCGGATGTTTTGCCACCGGCGGATGCGTCGAAGAACATGAATCGTCTTGAATTGGCGAAATGGTTGGTGAATGGCAAGAATCCTTTAACCGCTCGGGTCGCAGTCAACCGAATGTGGGAACAGTATTTCGGGCGAGGCATTGTTGAAACGATGGATGACTTTGGAACACAAGGGTCCCCTCCGATCAACCAAAAGCTATTGGACTATTTGGCAACACGATATGTCGAATTGAAATGGGACACCAAGGCTATTCACAAGTTAATCGTCATGAGTGCGACGTATCGTCAGAGCAGTAATGCATCGGCGGCGGTCTTGGCAATTGACCCCATGAATCTCTATCTTGCTCGAGGGCCGAGATTCCGAATGGAAGCGGAAATGATTCGGGATACTGCCCTTCAAGCATCGAGCCTCCTGAACCCGGAAATTGGGGGTCCAAGTGTGATGCCCTATCAACCAAAGGGGATTTGGGATTCGCCCTACAGCGGTGAACAGTGGATGGAAGCCAAGGGCAAGGACAAATATAGAAGGGGTCTCTATGTCTTCGCTAAGCGGACCGCAATGTATCCAAGTTTCATGTCATTTGACGCGACCTCTCGAGAGACGTGTACAGTTCGACGGATAAGGACCAATAGTCCTTTGCAGGCACTTGCACTGCTCAATGACCAGGCATATTTGGAGGCGGCCAAGGCACTCGGGGCAAAGATGATTCAGCGGGGATCTCTTGAACAAGGTCTCGTTTATGGATTCAGGGCAGCGACCAGTAGAAAACCGAATCGAGACGAGTTGTCGGTATTGGCTAAAGCATATGGCAATTTTCGGATGAAGTACTTCAAAAATCCGGAAGAAGCAAAGAAGCTTGGGAAAGATGAGCGAGAGGCTGCCTGGACAATGATTGGCAATGTGCTTTTGAACTTAGACGAGACGATTACGAAAGGATAAGGGACAACCAATGACTGAACAAGAACTCCTTCAACACATCACCCGGCGAACCCTCTTCAAGAAGGTTGGTTACGGTCTTGGTAATGTTGCCTTGGCGTCGCTGATGGCTGATCCTGCCCTTGGTTTCTTCGCTGACCAGCAAAAGAAGCAACCGGCACCTGGACCTTTGAGCCCAAAGGCACCGCACTTCAAACCAAAGGCTAAGTCGATTATCTATTTGTTCATGGCTGGTGCTCCTAGCCAGTTAGACTTGTTCGAACCTAAGCCAATTCTCAATAAATTTGACGGTGATGTTTGTCCCGAAGAATATACCAAAGGGGAGAGGTTTGCCTTTATTCGAGGTGGAAAACCTAAGTTGCTTGGTTCGCCCCACGCTTACAAACAATACGGGAAGTCGGGACATGCGATCAGCGCTTTGCTACCTCACTTGGGCACGATCGCCGATGATATTTCGATCATCCATTCGATGAAGACTGAGCAGTTCAATCATGCGCCGGCTCAGCTTTTCATGAATACAGGTTTTCAGGTTCCTGGTCGCCCTTCTTTGGGGTCTTGGTTGACTTATGGGTTAGGAACGGCAAACCGTGATCTTCCAGGATTTGTGGTGCTTCTATCGGGCATCTCGAATCCAGACGGAGGTAAGTCTTGTTATGGGTCGGGGTTCTTGCCAAGCGTCTATCAAGGCGTTGAGTTTCGATCTCAGGGTGAGCCGGTGTTGTTTGTCGATAACCCAGATGGAATTTCGTCGGAAGTTCGACGGGATTCTCTGGATGCCATTAGAGATTTGAACACCATGCGGAGCAAGGAGGTTTTGGATCCAGAAATCGAAACCCGAATAGCTCAATATGAACTTGCTTATCGAATGCAAAGTAGCGTTCCGGATTTGATGGACATTTCTAAGGAGTCTCAGGCGACGAAAGAAATGTATGGCATTGAGCCCGGAAAGAAGAGTTTTGCCAACAACTGTCTACTCGCTCGCCGTCTGGTAGAGCGGGGTGTACGATGCGTTCAGCTTTATCATCGAGGCTGGGATCACCATGGCGATAGTGAAGGGAATGACATCAAACATGGTCTGCCGGAAATGTGTCGACAGATTGACAAGGCTGCAGCCGCGCTGATTACTGACCTTAAACAGAGGGGTTTGCTCGACGAGACGATTGTGGTTTGGGGCGGCGAATTTGGAAGAACTCCGATTAATGAGCAACGAAACGGGGTGAATTTTCCGGGGCGGGATCACCATCCGAAGGCCTATACCATGTGGGTTGCCGGGGGAGGAATTAAGCCTGGCGTTTCATACGGTAAGACCGATGATATTGGATTCAATGTTGTTGAGAATCCGGTTACCGTTCACGATCTGAATGCAACACTGCTCCATCAACTTGGGCTAGAGCACACGAAACTGACCTATCATTTTCAAGGTCGAGATTTTCGGCTCACCGATGTGTTCGGTGAACCGATAAAAGATCTGATTTCCTAGGACTACTCGTCAGATCCAGCTTTTTCGAGCTTATTTGCTGCGGCCTCTCGAGACTTACTTGAATCAGGCGGTGCACAGGCTACTAGAACGACAGCGACGACGAGAAGTAGGGCGAAAATTCGTTTCACACTTTAATTTAACACGTTCTTCTTAGAAATGAGAAGTGATATGCTTTTCTTGCATGTTTTTAACATCGTTTCTTGCGTTTCAATCCCTTGCCGAAGTTCGACTAGAGTCACTCAATCTGAAAAGTTTTGTACAGGACTGGGGGCAAGCTCAATCTAAAAAATCAGTGGACTCTCGTCCCATAAAGATTGGCGGAAGAAGTTTTGAACACGGAGTTGGAACTCATGCGACAAGCGAATGTACGATCCAACTTCACAAATCAGCGGTTTCGTTTCATGCGTTTGTTGGAGTTGATGATGAGACAGACCGAAAGGGCTCAGTCCAATTTTTGGTTCTTGTGGACGACAAGAAGGTTTTTGATAGCGGAATTATGAAGGGAGGCGCGACTGCCAAGGAGGTTAACATTGACCTCAAGGGAGCGAGCATTTTGGAATTGGTTGTCGAAGACGGAGGGGATGATATTAACTATGATCATGCCGATTGGGCCGACGCCAAGATTAGCTATGACAGCAATGGGAAAATGCCCATTGCTCAAGCGGTGAACATTGTTCAACCTGATCCGGTTCTTGCCCCAATTGACCACGTCAAAACTCGAATCAATGGAGCCAAGGTTATTGGCACGACTCCAGGAAAGGAGTTCCTCTTTAGAGTTGCGGTTACCGGCAAAGCACCGTTGAAAGTAACCACGAGCCAGCTTCCTGGTGGGCTATTTTTTGACCCGGCAAGACGAGTTATTTCTGGTCGCGTAGCGAAGGCAGGCGTGTATAAGGTTCGGATTGATGCATCGGGTCCGGGTGGATCATCGAGCGAAGAGCTTCGAATAGTAGCCGGGACGGATAAGTTAGCTTTGACGCCGCCGATGGGGTGGAACAGTTGGAATGTTTGGGGATTGGCAGTCGATACCGACAAGGTGCGTGCCGCCGCTGATGCGTTCGAGAAGCTTGGACTTGCGGACAATGGCTATACGTTCGTCAACATGGATGATGGATGGGAGAAGGATCGTGCGCCAAACGGTGACATCACGACGAACGAGCGGTTCACCGATATGAAAGGGCTTTGCGACTACGTCCACAGCAAGGGTCTGAAGGTCGGAATTTATAGCTCTCCCGGACCACAGACTTGTGGTGGATACATGGGCAGTTACAAACATGAAGAGGCGGACGCGGCATCTTATGCTAAGTGGGGAATTGATTATCTCAAATATGATTGGT
>JAYUOQ010000451.1:0-7425 GCA_043760685.1 Armatimonadota bacterium
AACATGGAAGGCAAGGTTCAAGAACTGAAAGCGGCAATCTCGGCGCCCGGAGACGCAAAACCGGTATGGCGAGTTTTTGAAGAACTGAGTATGAGGCTCGAGACGCGGAAGCCATTCATGATGGCAAAAGACCTTTTCGATTCGATCCCTGCGTTTCAAACGGTTTCCTAGACATGCCCGGTCCCGAATGCTGTTTCAGTTTCGAGGATTTGTTTTTTGCGGCAGAAGATAGGCGATGGACACTTGAAGAAGAAACAATGTTCAAGTCCTTTACTCAAGATGAACGAAACGCTTGGGTTGCGATGCTTGTAAGAAAAGCTCCCCAATTTACGACCCAAGATCGAATTGGCACGGATGGGCTTGTTTATCGAGCCTTTTGGATAGAGTAAAGCGGCTTAGTCTTCCGGCATCTGATACGTTGAACCGCGGTCGAGATTTCTGAACCTCGCGTAGGCGGGTTGGAATCCAAGCATGACTTTTCCGACGGGACCGTTTCTGTGCTTGGCAACAATGACTTCAGCTTCTTGCACTTCGTCGTAGCTTTCATTTTCAGGTCGGTGCTCTTCTTTCGCCTTGTAATAGCTGTCGCGGTAAAGGAGCATTACGAGGTCGGCTTCTGCTTCAATAGAACCCGATTCACGAATGTCCGAAAGTTGGGGTCGCTTATCGTCTCGACCTTCAACTGCTCTGGATAGCTGGCTCAGGGCAATGACTGGAACTTCAAGTTCCTTTGCCATTGCTTTACACGACCGAGCGATTTCTGAGATTTCTTGTACTCTGTTTTCGGTTCGACGTGATCCACGCATGAGCTGAAGGTAGTCAACAACAACAAGCTCCAATCCATGCTCTGCTTTAAGGCGTCGACACTTGCCACGCATTTCCATTGGCGAAATGTCACTGCCATCATCAATAAACACCGGAAGCGAATAAAGGGTTTCGCATGCATCAGCAAGAGCCAAGTACTGCTTTTCGCTCAATCCCTTTTCAGATTTCAAGACCCCCATAGAAACGCCCGATATCATGCTCACCATACGACGTACAAGCTGAATCGAACTCATTTCTAGCGAGAAGAATGCCACTGCACCGCGTTTTCCTTCGCGCCCTCGTCCCATAGCGACATTGAGGGCGAGGTCCAAAACGAGCGAAGTCTTACCCATTGCTGGTCTTGCGCCAATGATAACGAAATCGCCTGGATACAAACCTGAAGTGATCTTGTCGAGATCAATGAACCCAGTAGGCAGGCCAAACATGGGCTTGCCAGTCTCAACGATTCGGTCAACGTCAACGAAAAACTCTTTGGCAAGGTTTGAAACGTGCTGGAAGTACTTTCCAAGCTGTTTACGACCAACCTCAAATACTTCTTGCTCAGCCTTATCAATTCGATCATCCGCTCCCTCGAGTTCCGGATCATGAACAATTGAAATGATGTTTCGACCGGCAAGTTCCAGCCTTCGCATCGTCGCTTTGTCAAGGACAATTTGTGCATAGTACTTTGAGTTTGCTGCGCTTGGAACGTATTCAGCAAGCTGGAGAAGGTAATCCACTCCACCGACGTCGTTGAGTACAGCCCGCTCCGTCAACTCAGTTCGAAGGGTGACAATATCAATCTCTTTGTGAGAAGTAATCAGTTGCCTCAAAGCCCTAAAAACGATCTGGTGAGCAGGACGAAAGAAGTCGTCCTCGTTCAAAATTGTAACAATTTCTTCCGCGGCCCTTTGAGCGAGCAACATCGAACCCAAAACACTCATTTCGGCTTCAATGCTATGTAAGGGAATTCGGTCGGAGGATTCTGCCATAACTGACTTAGTGATTATGACCCGCCAGACGTACAGTCATAACCAGTTATTGTCGCAATGGGGATAGGTGTGCATAATTCTGTGGAAATCTGCACACTGGAAGCGACTTTATGTCATATCCGACTAAGAATTGATTCTCGATTAAACAGCTTCACGCTGTACCAAACTGCTACCGATGCTATCAAAACTCCGGTTGAAATGGTTATGGCGATTCCGACCGCATCATATCTTCCCATAAGCGCATTTCGAATAACGTTTGCCGTGTTCAAAATTGGAATTGCGTAAACCGCCATAGATTGAGCAAAGTCCGTGAATCCAATAATTTGACTGAAGGCCGCAGGCAAAGTCACAAACATCGATGCTTGTGAGAGGTAAGTTTGGGCTTCCCTTGTGTTCTTTGCGAATGATGATATTGCAAGCAGGATTGAACCAAATAACGCGCACGTTGGAATCAAAGTGATAATGATGACCAAGAGTCCTGAAAAGGTTAGTCCTAGCCCATCTTCAAAAACCTTCTGCAAGAAGGGAAGTTTCAAATAGTACATCACAAAGATCGAAAGCACGGCCATGGTTGTAGCGGTCAAACTTGCCGCTATCAAAGCAAGAAGCTTGCCTATCGCAATTTGGTTACGAGGCGCTGGCGAGATCAAGAGGGTCTCTAACGTCTGGCGTTCCTTTTCACCGCTAACAATGTCACTGGCGGAACTCAGAGCACCAAAAAATGCCCAGATAACAATGAAGTAAGGAAGAAGTTGAACTAGAAATTGACTCGAACTAGACTCACCAACTTTAACTTCGTTCCGTTTGACACTCAGTGGTTTCACAAATGTCTCATCCACGCCTTTCTCTTTTAAGATTGCCTTAAGAATCCCAACGCTGGAGGCATCGGTCGCTTTTTCGATTACGGCAAGGGCGATTTGGGCTTTCTGTTCTTGTGGGTCAAAGTAGGCATTCAAGACGAATGGCTCAGGCTTCGCAAGCTTGTTTTCCATTCCTTCTCCAAAATCAAGAGCTAATCGGATATCTCCTTTGGCAATTCCTTTCTTTGCTGCATCTACAGAATCAACTTCAATGACCTTCATTTCGGCTTTTTCTAGGGCACCTAGAAATGCAGTAACAGCAGAATCACGAGGTCCTTTAACAACGTAGACCGAAGACTTTGTCGCCTTGGCAACGCTAGAGAAGATAACGCCGAACAGCATCAGCATGAGGGCAACGCTAAAGACTGGACCAAAAATCATTGCCTTTTTGACGCGTTTGTCGCGTAACATTTCACGCCACTCTTTCTTGAAGACAATCAGTGTCCAGTTCATACCAACGCCTCACTTTTGTATCCAACGATCGTCAAAAACGCTTGTTCTAAAGTCTCTTTTCCCGTTTGGGATTTCAGTTCCTCTACGGTTCCTTGCCCCATCATTTCCCCGTCATGAATGCAAATCACTCGGTCGCAAAGGCGATCGATTTCGCTCATGATGTGGGTGCAGTAAATGATCGTTTTGCCCCTAGCTCTCTCGTCTTCAACAAATGACATAACATCTTGACTCATCACGACATCTAAACCAGAGGTTGGTTCGTCAAAGAACAAAACTTGGGGATCATGCAAAAGCGTTCTTGCGATATTGACTCTCTGCTTTTGACCCGTAGAAAGCTTGTCACAAAGTCCATCTGCATAGGGACCAATTTCGAGCTTCTCAATGAGCTCATTCATTCGATTGGTTAGCTGGGTGCCTTTGAGGCCATAAATCTCACCAAAATACCGAAGAATTTCGCGAGGGCTCATTCGGCCGTACAGGGCTGTAGATGCAGACATAAATCCTAAGTTCTGTCGTACTTTTCCGGAATCAGTTTGGGTGTCTATACCGTTAACCCATGCGCGACCAGATGTCGGAGTCAACACGGTTGAGAGCATTCTAAGAAGGGTTGACTTACCCGCTCCATTTTTTCCCAGGAGACCAAGTATCTGACCCTCTTTTGCTTCAAAAGTGGCGTGACTGACGGCGACAATTTCGCCCCGTTTTCCATCCACAAAGACTTTCCTTAGATCTTCAGTACGAACCATGCCAAGGTAAGTACGATTGGAGCCTTAAGATCGTTGCGCCGTCATTGACCTTCAAATTTTATACTGGCGCTATTAATGCAGTATCGAAGACCGGTAGGAGTTCCGTGCCCGTCAGGGAACACATGACCCAGATGTCCACCACATTTTTTGCAAGTCACTTCCACGCGTCGCATTCCGAATGTGGTGTCTTCGTGCTCTTCAATGGCATCTTTGTTAAGACCTTCATAGAACGACGGCCAACCACAACCAGAATCAAATTTAGCCCCAGAAGTAAAGAGTTCGGCCCCACAACCCCGGCATCGGTAGATTCCTGCTCCCTTGTGGTCATAATACTCCCCTGTAAATGCCCGTTCAGTTCCTTTCTGACGAAGGACATGAAACTGCTCAGGTGTCAGTATGCCTTTCCATTCTTCTTCGGTTTGTGGGATTTGAATCTCGTCCATTTCAGATAATGATACGCCCTGAGCGGACGTATCATTCCAAATCATTTCTTCAATAGGTCGCGAATTTCTTCGAGAAGAACAATATCCTCTGCCTTTGCAGGAGCTTCAGCTGGCTGATCCGCCGCATTCTGTGCAGCTGACTTTTCTTTCATCTTGTTATATGCCTTTACGACAATAAACATGACCATCATCGTAATCAGGAAGCTTACAATCGCGCTGATGAACGCGCCATAACCGAGTGCGTTTCCACCAGCCTTTGTGACCGCAGCTAGGTCAGCATATGGGCCTTTAATGGTATCTCCTTCTTTTAGCACGATGAACTTATTACTGAAGTCTGCACCTCCAGTGATCATTCCCACCAATGGATTGATGAGGTTGATCATAAATGCGTCTGTAAACTTGGCGAAGGCAGCACCAATTACAATTCCGATCGCTAAATCGAGCATATTGCCCTTATTAATAAAATCCTTAAATTCCTTTAACATTCTTTCCTTTCAGCCAACTTTGGCTAAGATATATTAGCAAGTTTTGCAAATGTTGTGCTGGATTTGAACCTATCTACATCCTAAACAGGCTAAATCCTGCGGGCGGAATCGGTGCGTTCAATGAAGCTTCAATGCCTAATGCAAGAACCCGCCTCGTATCAATCGGGTCAATGACCCCGTCGTCCCAAATTCGTGCAGTTGAATAGTAACAAGAGGACTCAACGTCATACTTGGCCAATGTTGGTGCCTTAAACTCGGCTTGTTCAGCAAGAGACATGTTTGGTAAGTCCTTGTTTACGGTCAACAAAACGTTTGCCGCCTGTTCGCCGCCCATAACGCTAATTCGTGCATTCGGCCACATCCACAGTTGCCTAGGGCCAAAAGCCCGTCCACACATTCCGTAATTGCCAGCACCATAGCTTCCACCAACGACGACTGTGAACTTTGGCACATTCGCAGTGCTGACCGCAGTAACCAGCTTTGCCCCATTCTTGGCAATGCCTTCATTCTCATACTTCTTCCCGACTATAAATCCCGTGATGTTCTGGAAGAAAACAATCGGAATTTCCCGCTGGCAACAAAGTTCAATAAAGTGAGCTCCCTTAAGTGCCGATTCAGAAAACAGGATTCCGTCATTGGCGATGAGTCCGACAAGATGGCCATGAATTCGGGCAAAACCGCAAATGAGTGTCGTACCATATTTAGCTTTAAACTCATGGAATTGACTTCCATCAAGCAACCTAGCCAAAACTTCTCGCATGTTCATTTGTTGCTTTGAATCGCTGGGAACCAATGAATAGAGTTCCTTTGGCGAATATTTTGGCTCTTGGCTCTCAATTTGGTCGGCGACCCTCCGGACCTTAGTTCCAAAATTCTCAACAATGTTTCGAACTAGTTCGAGGGCATGCGGTTCGTCATCAGCTAGGTGATCAGCAACCCCCGACAAGCGAGTATGGACATCTCCTCCACCAAGCTCTTCGGCTGTAACTTCTTCTCCCGTTGCCGCTTTAACTAACGGGGGGCCGCCGAGAAAGATTGTCCCATTGCCTTTCACAATGATGGATTCGTCACACATCGCAGGAACATAAGCCCCACCAGCGGTGCAGGATCCAAGGACAGCCGCTACTTGGGGAATGCCCCTCGCACTTAGCTGAGCCTGATTGTAAAAAATCCTTCCAAAGTGGTCTTTGTCCGGAAAAACCTCAGCCTGAAGCGGTAAAAATGCTCCGCCAGAGTCAACCAAGTAAATACAAGGCAAACCATTCTCAAGGGCGATTTCTTGAGCACGAAGGTGCTTCTTAACCGTAATTGGGAAGTAAGTTCCGCCTTTAACCGTAGCATCATTGGCAACGATAACGCATTCGCGACCATGTACCCGTCCAATACCTGTGACAATCCCGGCCCCGGGAGCTTCGTCACCATACATACCACCGGCTGCCATTGTTGAGAATTCTAAAAATGAGGCACCTGAATCCAGGATGCTGTCAATTCTTTCCCTGGATAAGAGCTTGCCTCTACCCTTGTGCCTCTTTATTGAATCCGGTCCGCCACCAGCAACTGCTCTTTGGGTCTGGACCTCAAATTCCTGCAGGATTGCCTCCATTCGAGTACGATTCACCAAGTGCTCATCATCGTTGATGTTGATTTGCGACAGAATTTGTTCCAATGTAAAGAAATGTTACCGCCGCTGAACGATTTTGCGTTGGCGTTCGTTATGCTATTTCAGTAAGTGCCAGGACAACAATCTCTAAGAACCATAGTCATGTCTGACGTTGCCGGATTCACTGAGCTCATGAGAGCGAATGAGCCGCAAACGATGGCATCGTTGCGTTCTGATATGGAAGTCCTCCAAAGCAATATTGTTAAGCAAGGAGGAGAAGTCGTAAAAGTTGCTGGCGATGGGTTACTTGCATTGTTTTCAAGTGCCCCGAAGGCAGTTCGAGCATGTATTGATGCTCAAGAAGCAATGGCTTCTTCGCCATTAAAGCATCGAATAGCAATACACGCTGGTGAAGTTACCATGTCAGGTGGCGACGCTTATGGTGACGCGGTCAATGTATGTTCACGAATTGAGTCCCAAACTCTTCCTGGCTCCGTTTCGGCCAGCAAGATTGTAATTGACCTCATAAAGTCACAGGATTTGCCTGAGCCATTTAGAAATGGGAAGGTTCAATTAAAGGGCATTGAACATCCTATCGAAGTCTATAGCTGGGGCAATTCAAAGACTTTTGCCAAAGTCTCAAAGCGAAAAATCCTTGTTGGCTCAACCGTAGTGGGGTTGGTTTTGGTGGGCGGTTATTTTGCCTTTGATTCTCTTAAACCAAGTGACTTGAATAATGAACAACCGAACAAAAAGGCATTTTCTAAAACCATTCTTGAAGGTCAAAATACGCCAGTCGCTATGACGGCCGAAGATGCGCTTGATCAAGCCTACGACGAAGTCTGGCAAGAAAAAGAGGATTTCGATAAAGTTAGGGAGGATGCCGTAAAGACCTTAAATCCACAACTAGTCATCGACTGGTTGAACCAAAATCCTCTTGGGCAAAGAGAACGGGGCAGAAGGGAAGTTGAACACTGGAGCCTTGTCAATGAGGCGATCATTAAAGGCAAGAAGCTGATAGGCAAAAATGTGACATCAGAGG
>JAYUOQ010000452.1:0-21661 GCA_043760685.1 Armatimonadota bacterium
CTCCGACGTGATGTCTCGAGTTAAGAAACTCGAAATGGCACCAGGTGGAATCAACATCTCAGGAGATGCAAACTTCTGGATGGGAGCATCAGCAACCGCCAGAGGCTCCTCCAATGTTTTTAACCAGGATGGTTCATTCATTCCGTCAAACTCTAACGGGGCAGGAATTGATAACATGACTGCCCTTCATGAATTCGCTCTCAACATCGAAGACAAGAAGGCAACGGTTCCATACAAGGCAGAATTTGTGGTTGGTAACACAATCGGTGGTGGTCGAGGAAACGCAATGTTTGGCGGTGGCGGTGGCTTTGGAAGCCAATCGTACGATCAAAACCAACTAGGTCATGCAATCACTTCAGGAAATGATTCTGTTTGGATTCATGAACTAACCGGTAAGTACCGACCTTGGAACATTACTTTTGGTCGCCAAGGCGTTCGCCTCAACAAGTTCATCTTGCAACGGCCCGACGTTACCTCTTTCTACAAGCAAAGTCGCTGGGATGATCACACTTTCCGAATGGATGGTGCGAAAATGAGTTTTGCCAATGACAACGGAATGTTGTTCTTTGGTCAAGCGAGCAATGCAACTGATACCAACGACTTCGCGTTTCAGCCAATTAGGTTGAATTCTCTTGACGTTGAGCGAATGATGGGTGCGACCTATGACTTCAGATTCGGTGGCGACAAAGGAAAGATTTCTGCGTCATACGTCGACTTCGATGGCAATGGCTTTGGTATCACTGCTCGTCAACAAGCTAGCAGGGCTCCTGGTTCGACAGTCATCACTCGTCAGAATGTGTACGGTCTCGACCTTAGCTACGATCTTGGCGGCATGATGCTTGAGCTCGGCGGCGGAAAATCCGTTGGTCTTGGCTTTACTACTGGCGGAGGATCTGGGGTTGCTCAACAGCTTGGCTCCGACACTCAGAATCTAGACACGTTGGTGGACACTGCAAACAGCCGATGGGATGTTGCAATTGGAAGCAAATCCGATACTCGTAGCTTCAAGCTGGGTTACCGAAATGTTGAAAGAAACTATGTGTCACCGGGCGACTGGGGCCGAGTTTCATTCTTCCGAAACCTTACCAATACAAAGGCATACAATGCCAGCGGTTCCTTGATGCTCACCAAGAAGATTGGGGCTCACGGTTGGTACGAGAAAGGCGAATCTATGACTGGAAGTGCTAGCTACTCAAGTTGGAGAGCTGGTGTTGAAACCGATCTCACTTCTAAGTGGTCTGCAGATCTTACTTTTGAAGATACAATCTTCAAAAATGGATTCCTTGGTGCAGCGGACGGAACCTCCACGAAGTTTCGAACGCTAAGACTTGGCTACGATATGGGTGCAATGAAGTCATTCAATGTCTTCTGGCAAGAAAGCACGTTTAATGACGGTGATCGAGGCTTCTTCGTGAATACCTCCAAAGGTTCCTTCTACGGGTTCCAATACTCAATAAAGTTCTGAACCTTCAAGACCAAAACGAAAAAGACCGGGCAGAAATGCCTGGTCTTTTTTTGCTGTTCCAAGGCACTATTCAGGTTCAAAACCCCGCAAAATTACGGATCACGCTAAATTGCCTGGTCTTTTTACCCAAAAAGGGAGCATTTTGCTTGCAGGATGTGTCTAATTGCGCCCATAATAAGGTTGGCTAATAGCCGATGATGGTGATCGCACGGATTGTGCTAGGTGAATGGAGCTAGGTTTTACAAGAAACATAGGAAAGTGTAAGACCTCCTGATCCAAAGAACATTCGAAAGATTAGCATCAAGAAATACAGGAGATACGAAAAAGTAACATGAACAAAACGTTCAAATATGCAATCTCGGTAGTCCTCAGCGCTGCAATGGTCACACCGGCCCTTGCACAAAGAGATAACTTCCCAGACGTAGCAGACACACACTGGGCATACGAAGCAGTCGCTCGACTTAAGAAGGAAGGAATTGCAACAGGTTTCCCTGATGGAACTTTCCAAGGCAAGCGAATGATGACCCGCTACGAAATGGCGAGCCTTCTTTATGCTCTTTACATGAACCTCAAGAACGTCACCGACGGCCTTGGCGCACAAATCACTGCCCTTGAAACCAGGGTCAATGGTATGAGCACCGGCGGCGGCGGCGGTCAAGTCGACAACTCAGAAGTACAAGCTCTTCGAGATTCAGTTGCAAGCCTCAGAAAAGATATGTCATCCATGAAGTCATGGGGCGACGATATCACTCAAATGAAGAAGATGTCTTCAACCTACGAGAAAGAACTTTCTCAGATGGGTGTTGATGTTGAATCAATGAAGAAAGATCTTTCTGACATTAACATGCGATTGAAGAAGCTTGAAGGCGGCGGCATGAGCAGCAACGTCAAGATTTCTGGCGATGCCAACTTCTTCATGGGTGCAGGCTTCAAAGGCAACCTTCCTGGTGGAACTCCAATCAACAGCGATGGCCGTGGATTTGGTAGCACCGGCAGCGGCGCAGGTATCGACTCGTTGACCGTTCTTCACGAATTGGGTCTTAACGTTTCAGCAAGCAATGTTGTAGGCGAAATCGTTGTAGGAAACATGCTCGGAAACGGTAACGGTACTGGTTTCAGCAACGGTTCCTCAACTGCTTCTTCAAGAGGAACGATGTACAACGGTGGAAACAATAACACCAACGTATATCTCAACCGATTGTACGCAACTTTGAATGATGGAATTGGCGGATTGAACTTCGACGCTAAGATTGGCCGACAAGGTCTTAAGCTTGGTAGTTTTGTTCTTCAACGACCAGACACCACAACGTTCTACTCGCAAGACAGAATGGACAACGGCGAATACACGATGGACGGAGCTTCATTCAAGTTCGGTCTTGGTGCAAACACCGACCTAGGCTTGTTCTTTGGTCAAACAAATAACAATGCTGGTACTTCAGGAGCTGGCATTATGCCAATCCAAATCGGCGAGCCACAATCT
Source organism: Armatimonadota bacterium (assembly GCA_043760685.1). Lineage (GTDB taxonomy): Bacteria > Armatimonadota > Fimbriimonadia > Fimbriimonadales > Fimbriimonadaceae > Fimbriimonas. The sequence goes on from JAYUOQ010000452.1 coordinate 2,946, forward strand.
GCACAGGGCAACCCAGGCAGCTTGAGCACCGCTCGAACCATGGGTGCAACCCTTGGATTCAAGATCGGCGAAAATGGTCACCTTGGCCTTTCATTCGTTGACTTTGATTCAAACACACTTGCAAATACTCCTGGATCAAACCGACTCGAAGTTTTTGGAGCCGACCTAGGTTACAAGCTTTCAGATAGTCTCAGTCTTATGGCTGGTACAGGACGATCGCAGTTCAAGGCTGGTAGCAGCAATGTTACTTTCGGAAGCAAGAACACTCGAACTAACTTCGGTGTTAACTGGACCGCTGGAATGCTCGGAATTGATTTGGGCTACTCAGAAGTTGGCAACGGATACCTCGCACCAGGTGCTTGGGGCAAGTCAGCCATTTATCACAACCTCAATGACTTGAAGACCACTTCGATCAAGGGTCATTATGGATTGAGCGACAAGCTCACTATTCGAGGCGGATATGTCAAGGGAGACCAAATGTCAGTTACTAACAAGGATGCCGTTAAGAGCACAACTCTTGGCGCAGACTTCAAGATTAACAGCAACTGGACTCTTATGGCAGACTACGAAGACACCAAGTTCAAGGGTGGTTTCGTTACTGACGGAGTTGCTCCTCAATTCAAGTTCACTACACTTGGTTTCGGATATGACATGGGTGCAAACACCATGTTCAAGATGTTCTACCAAATGAGTGACATCAAAGGCATCGCAGGAACCTCACCATTATTTGGTAGCAGTGTTGGCGGCGTCATCAAGGGCAGCCAAATCGGTGCTCAATTCTCAGTTAAGTTCTGATCTTAACTGTTAATGAAAAAAAGAGACCTCAACCTTTTGGTTGGGGTCTTTTTTTGCTTCATCCTACCGCCCATTCGGTTAAACTTTCTGCATGAAGCTCTTATCGGGTGCTCTCGCCCTTGTGCTTGCGTCAGTCAGTGTCGCCTCGACGATTAAACGAATGCAGTTCCCTGCCATCTCTCCCGATGGCGCGACAATCATCTTTAGCTGGCAAAATGACCTTTGGTCCGTTTCCAGAACTGGTGGAATGGCCACAAGGTTAACCGTCCACGCATCGATAGATTCTCGACCCGTTTGGTACCGAGATGGATCTCGACTCGCGTTTGCCTCAGGACGATACGGAAGTACCGATGTCTTCACAATGAAGCCAGACGGAACCGATATTCGAAGGGTCACTTATGACTCCAGTTCCGAAATCCCAACTTCAGTATCTCCGGACGGACGATTTATCTATGGTCAAACAAACCTTTGGAGCCGAGGAGACATTTTCCGGGTTCCAACTGGTGGTGGCGACCTTCAGCGAATGACCAGTCATACGTTTGAAGCTCCATTTGCTCCGTACGTTTCCTCCGACAGCACAAAGGTGTACTATAACCGAGGTGCATACCGAGAAACGTCATGGCAAAAGCCAACGATGCAGTCCTCTGCACTTCCCGAGATCTGGGTAGCCGATAACACCGTTCCGCTCTCCAACCATAAGCGCTTAACCAACAACGAATACACCGAACTAACCCCGCAAGTGATGCCCGATGGCACCATCTATTCAGTCACCAACCGAAGCGGATACCCAAACATATGGAGGCTCGGCAAGGGCGACAAGGAACTGACCCACCATAAAAATGGCACCAGCCGAAACCTTACGGTTACCAAGGACGGAAAGTACATAGCCTACGAATTTGAGTCGACGCTCATGGTACTGGACACGGCTGCGGAAACAACTTCCGAAGTCATCGTAACCGTTCCGGACGACGATCGAATCAATCCTATGCAAGAGGTTTCGCTAACCGGTGGGATTCAACAAATGTCGGTTTCACCCGACGGAAAGAGAATTGCTGCCTATGCTCGGGGAGATATCTTCCTATTGCCCGAAAAAGGTGGGACAACTCGTCGGCTAACAACAAGCCCAATGCGTGACTTCAATCCGCAGTGGCTAGATGCCAAAACCGTAATCTACACTGCGATGGAAGGCACGCTCCGACACCTCAAATCGGTAGGAATTGATGGCGTAATCAAGGATTTTGCCAGCGATCCAAAGCTTGACGTCCACAGCGCATCTGTTTCGCCAGATGGAAAAATGGTCGCCTACCACAAGGGAGACAGCGAGATCTGGGTTTCGGATATATCTGGGATTGGTGCCCGACTTTTGGTCAGAGGCAACTTTAGAAACGCACTAGACGCTGGCACACCTGTGTTCTCTTGGTCGCCAGATAACAAGTATCTCGCAACCACATTCATCGAGGGTCGTCGAACTGATGTCGCACTCGTTGACCTAAGGAGCGGCAAGAAAATGGTTGTCGCTAAAATGGTTGATCGACCACAGAAAGGCGATGTCTCGGTTCCACAATTCCTCTCCTCAGGACGAGGGCTCTTCTTTACATCACCAGAATTTGATGAGCCGGACCTGTTCATCGTTGATCTGATTCCAGCCGACATCACCTTCACCGAAGATGATCTCGATAAGATCGACAATCCTCCGTCAAAAGACAAGCCGCCAGTCGAAGTCAAAGTGTACGAACCAAATCTCAATCAGCGACTTCGACGATTAACCACGAAGGGTTGTGCCGGAGCTGCGCCAGGACCTGATGGAAAATCGATCTATGCGGTGACCGATGCTGGTCTCCAGCAGATAAATGCGTCAACTGGAGCAGCCACGCCAGTATTGCCTGCTGGACCAACAACAATCATCCAGGATCTGCAATTCACAAATGGCAAGCTCTATGTCATTAACAACGGGGCAATGGCATCCCTAGCCGCTGGCGCTCCTGCTCCAACTCCTATTTCATTCAATGCTCAATATAGCATCGATGTAAAGTCCGAAGAAAAAGCCCTCTTTGAAGAAATCTGGTGGGCAATGGGCAGCCTCTACTATGACGCGGGAATGAATAAGAAGGATTGGGTTGCCATGCGAGACAAGTACAGCAAGATTGTGCCGTACGCATACGATCGAGCCGACTTCTACCGAATGATGGGTGAGATGATGGAAGAGCTAGATTCCTCCCACTTAGGCGCTACGGCACCCGTTACAGACTTCCCTGGCACCAACACCGAATCAACCGCATTTCTTGGCATTGACCTTGATCCGGTTGCCCTGAACGCAAATGCTTGGATTGTTGGACGAGTCGTACCAAACTCACCGGCCGATCATCCGATGAGCCAGCTGAAAGTAGGCGACAAGATCGTTGAGATTGACGGAGAGAAAGTCGGCCCAACTCCTTTAGCGTCCCTGCTCAATAAGAAATTGCTCAAGAAAGTTAACGTAACTGTTGATCGGGATGGGGCAAGAATGACTGTCACGATTAAGCCGGGTTCAAACGCCCAACGAACGGCACTGGAGTATCAAGCCTTTATCGAAAATCAGCGAAAGATGGTTGAAAAGCTCAGCGAAGGACGACTTGCCTACCTGCACATTTCGGCAATGGACAAGCCGTCTCTCGATAAGTTCCTCCGTGAAATTCGAACCGAAGGTGAGGGCAAGAAAGGCGTCATTATTGATGTTCGTTTCAACGGTGGTGGCTCGACCGCTGTCGATGTCCTTGGTGTCCTCATCAAGACCCCTTGGTTGATCCGAACGACTCGAGGAGAATTTGGGCTCAAACTGAGTGAGAACATCTATCGAGGAGATGCCCTAGAATTGCCAACCGCTTTAATGGCCAACTCCTTCTCATTCTCAAACGCTGAGGTCATTACCGAAGGGTTTAGAAAGCTCAAGCTGGGTCCAATCGTTGGTGAACGAACTCCTGGTTACGTCATCGGTACCGGCGCATTCTCATTGTGGGATGGAGGTCAAATCCGAATGCCCGCAATCGGTGCCTACGCCGTTGATGGAACGAACACCGAGAACAATGGTCGGAAAATGGACCACACGGTTTGGTTTGACCCGAACGCATGGATGGAGGGCCGAGACCTCCAACTTGAGCGAGCGGTTATCGAACTACTCAAGACAATTAAATAGTGTCACTTCAAAACCGAGTCGATCCGTTTGGTAATTTGCACGCGGTTCCCCACCGAGGAAAATGGATGGGGAACCGCGGTTTGCTTCATAACGATCGAAAAGAAATCGTTCGGCACTCACAACTCAAGCGGTGGATCTATTGCAAGCTGGAGTTTAAGGGCTGGCACCGCGAGGTCATGCGTCCGGGCCACTACACTGAGCTTTTCTTTTTGGATGAGGCAACCGCCCTCGCGGCGGGTCATCGACCCTGCATGGAGTGTCAACGCGAGCGAGCAACCGAATTTAAACGTATCTGGAATGAGGTTAACCTGTCAGGACAATGGTGGAAATGGACGAGGTTTTGCGGCAGCCTCCCAGACCACACTATCTATTCGCAAAACCCGACGAAATTCCTGACGGGGTCATGACAGTGTTTGAAGGGCAATGTTATCTGATCAAACAGGGAAAGACCCACCGATGGTCCTTTGGGGGATACCAAGTAGTCCCACTTGAAACGGAGTTCCTTACGATCATAACGCCTTTGCCTATCATGAAAATCATTGCAGCAGGCTTCAAGATCGACTTGCCATGAGCAGCGTTGGATATTTGATGCCTCGCTAATCTGAGTTGGGACGACTTCGGTTTAAGATGCATCAAATTGGCGAGGCTAAGACGGTAGCCTCGCCAATTTGGTCGGCTTCTATTCCTGGTCCAGGGTAGGCGGATTAGCGAGGCATCAAAAACCGTCGTTACATGATGGCCCAAAAACTCTCTAAAAAAATCTAAAATTTCTTTGTCACAAATCGTCATTTACCGTGGTAAATTATAAATGCGTTTACTATGGTAAATCTAACGAGGTAAATCAATGGCAATCAAGATAGGCAACCTTCAACTCAAGATCATGCGTGTGCTGTGGCAGCACGGCGAGGCAACCGCTCGCCAGATCACCGACGCAGTCAGCAAGATCGAACCAGTGGCGCACAGCACGATTCAAACTCTGCTGCGGAAGCTTGAGGTCAAGAAGGCAGTTGCCTATGAAGAACGAGATCGTACATTCGTGTTTCACGCCCTAGTTTCCGAAAGTGAAATCACCCAGTCCGCAACCAAGGATCTCATCTCCAGAGTCTTTTATGGCTCCCTCAGCGGTCTTGTCGCCCATGTCCTCGAGAACGAAGACATCTCTGACGAAGAAATGGCGAAGCTAAGACAACTGATTGAAGAGAAAGCAAAGGAGCAGGAATGAACGCTTCGACACTCCTCGTTGTGGTTCTCCAAACCACTATTTGCCTGGCATTTGCTTTGATTATTGCCAAGATGACGGAATCCAAGCCGGTGATTCGCTTGAGCACATTAAGGCTTTCTTTGGTTCTGTCGGTTTGCTTACTGATGGGTGCAACGTTATTCGTGTTCGACAGATCACCCTTAGTTGCCATCAATATTCCTGACCGGACTGCCTATTCTCAACCGCAATTTCCCGTTGGCCCAGAAGTCACTCCGTCGAGCAAAGGTGCCCCTCAATCCCAGATTTCGCCCACCATACACTCGGCGCGTCAGAACCCGGTGGTTGCAGGCAGTGCCGAATTGGCGCCATATAGCCGATTTACCGTCTCGCAGATTCTCGCTTTGATATATGGTCTAGGTCTAGTTTTGTTCGCCCTTCAGATCGGGATTGGATTTTGGTCGATTCGGCGACTGCGAAGTCAAAGTTTCCTCGTCACTGACGGGGAACTGTCCCGCATGATAAGGAAAATCTCTGGCCGACAACTCGTTCGAACTCCACGTTTGTACGCAAATGCCAATATATCGATTCCGTTCGTAACCGGAATATTTCGGCAGGAAATCTATGTTCCTTCTGAATGGCAGACCTTAGAGGTGATGGACGAGGTGCATGCAGTCCTTGAGCACGAGATATCCCACATTTCTGCAAGTGATCTAAAATGGATGCTGTTTGGACGGATAGCATGCATCGCGTTGTGGTTCCAACCATTTGCGTGGCTCGTCAATCGGCAAATGAGCGACACAACGGAAGAAATTTGTGATCTTCGAGTTCTTGATTCCGGTATTTCGAATCACGACTATGCAAAAACCCTTCTATCGATTCGAGAGAAGGCAAAATTGAAGCGGGTCACGGGCATAGCGATCGGCGCGATTGGAAGAGAGTCGATGTTGACGAGACGCCTCAATAAGATCATGTCGAACAACGATTGTAGGGGGCCGCTACGATCTGGCAAGTTTAAATGGGTTCTGACGCTATGTATGTGTTGCGTAACTTTACTTTCTGCTTTCCTCATCGCTCAACCAAGCAAAGGCAGTAACTTCGAACAAACTGGGTCAGAAAGGGGCACGAAGACGATCAGGAACCTTCGCGGAAAGAACGTGTTTACCCGCTTGCCGGAAGGTCAAGAGTGGAAGGTAGCAAGCCAAGGGCCCGCAATTGAACCTCAGCTTTTGCCGAGCAAAAACTATCCAGTGATCGGTGGCAAAGGAGAATTCTACGGCCTTGCGGAACTCAAGAGCGGGGCGAAAGTGAGCCTCCTCTATTTGTGCCAGGGGCAAAGTCCCAATACGGTCGTTACATGGTTGCCAAATGGAGTGGTGGACAAATCGATATCATTCAAAAGAGATCTCGCGGCCAATGATTATTTCAATAGTCCCGAAGTTGGAGGTTGGGTTTGGGCAAGACTAAGGGTGACCAACACGCACAATGAGAAGGAAGTTAATAGCTTTCGATTCGAAGGCGATTCAAAATTGCAAACTGGAATGTGGTCTTCAACATTTGACAAGCAAACCTATCAATCGGAACTTCTTGTTCAGATGGTTCCCGGTAAACCCTCGATGGGTAACGTAAAGATTTTAGTTCCGTTCGGGCCGTTCAAGACACTTTATAAGGGAAAGCCAAACGCTACTTACCGAGCGGTCAAGACCAGTTCAATCGGGCAAGTAATTGAATTCGACTTTCCAAAGGAATTTGATTCTAAGGAAATTACGGTTTATGCCATGGACACCTCTGGAAGCTCGTTGGCTTTGACCGGAATAGGACTTGGCAATATGGACCGAGAGAGTGGTTTGAAAACTTGGGGATACAATTTCCAAAGCAAGTACTCTGTTTCGCGGATTGAAGTCCTTGTCCGTGATATGGAAGTGGTGAGCTTTAAGGGAATTCACCTTCAACCTAACAAGATGTAGTGTGCTGATCCGATCGGATGGTGATATTATCCCATTCGGCCAATACCGCCTGTTAGAACGCGGATTTGCTGCGCAAAACTAGTCTGTAGAGAACCACGCTACGCCCTTCGGGGGAGCCGCGAAGCGACCATGGGTGAGCGTGCTTTGATTCAAGATTGACAAATTTGTACGAACTCTGAATATAACCTATGCCCAAGATGCTCCCCTGGAGGGGAGCTGGATTGTCGAGCCCTAGCGAAGGCAAGCCTGAGGGGGGAAATTTGGTCGCCTAATATACACATATTCTAAGTTATAGTTCCAAAAGTAAAAAAATTCGACTAGTAGAAAAATAATAGATATTTAGTGTATAATTAGAAATAGATGAATGGCTATCCCAATCCTTGGCGAGGTCGTGCAAGTTTCTGGAATCTACGCTTTCATCCTTCTTTGACAACTGAATATCGACAAAATACTGGTCGACGTTGAGCCCTTTTCATGGAGCTACATTTTTTTTCGATTCCAGAATTTAGGTTCAATTCTTTACACAATGGCAAAAGTCGACCCCTATCAAAGCACCTTTTCACCCTCGCCCATCCTCCAATTCTCTTCCGACTGATGGCTGACAGCTGACAGCTTCTTAATTTGTGTGCTACATTTTTTGAATTTTTCCGAATTTAGGTTCAATTCTTTACCAATGCTTAAAAAAAATGGGCAGTATTGGGGTGGTTTTGATTAAGTGCATTTCAGTCTTGAAAAACGCTTTGGGAGTGCTCGGACCTGTCCGAGCTTTGGCCTGCGAAACCTGTTTCGCTGAATTTTAACAATGCTCCGATTCACTTCGTTCAGTTCCCTCCGACCGACCCTGCGACAGGCTATGTACCTCAAAGCTCATGCCGGTATGAGGACTCTAATAGTAGTTCAATCACATAGACTTGCCGACGTAAGGAGCGAGCTTCTTCAGATCTTCCATTACCGAGAGGAACGTTTCAGGAGTCAAAGCCTGAGATCCATCGCTTAATGCTTCTTTCGGATTCGGGTGCATCTCAATCATCACGCCGTCTGCACCACTGACCATCGCCGCTTTCGCCATTGGTCGAACGTATCGAGCAACCCCCGTTCCGTGCGAAGGATCGGCAATAACCGGTAAGTGTGAGTATTCCTTCAAAGCGGGCACGATGCCAAGATCAAGGACATTCCGAGTGTAGGTACTGTCAAACGCCATGATTCCTCGTTCACACAGAATAACGTTCGGATTGCCTTGATTCATGATGTACTCGGCCGCAAGCAAAAAGTCATCCACACCAGCCGCCGGTCCTCGCTTGAGAAACACGGGTTTTCCACTCTTTCCGGCTTCAACCAGCAAAGGAAAGTTCTGCATTGATCTTGCGCCAATCTGGAGAATATCGGCGTACTTGGCGACCAAAGGAACCATGTCCCCGCTCATGACTTCGGTAATCGTGACCAGGCCGAACTTGTCGCCGACTTCTTTCATGATCCGCAGTCCTTCTTCGGCAAGACCCTGGAATGAATAGGGAGAAGTTCGAGGCTTAAATGCACCGCCGCGAAGAATGGTTGCTCCAGAATCCTTGACAACTGCCGCTGCCGCTTCAAATTGGGATTGAGACTCAATCGAGCAAGGGCCACCCATCACAACAAAGGCACTTCCTCCAATTTCGACGTCCTTGACTTTGATAACGGTGTTTTCGCGCTGATATTCCCTACTGGCCAGCTTATAAGGGTGAGAGGTTTGGGTGACTCGGCTCACTCCCTCCATTGCGCTGATTTGAGCCGCAATATCAGTGCGTTGATCGTTGTTGAGCGATGATGGTATGCCAATCGCGGTTCGTCCCTCTCCCGGGAGAACGAGAGGCTCAAAACCGCGGTCGCGAATATAACTGGCGACAGCTTCGACTTGTGCCTCGGTGGCACCAACTTGCATTACAATGATCATTTGACAGTTAGAAGTTACCCTTTCGACAGGTTCTTTAGCTGGAGGAGCATTTGGTATGCCATTCCCTTATCAAGTTGTTCATTTCCCAATTCGCATTGAGCTAAATAGAGACATCCAGGGCACCCACGGTCACATTCGCACTTGCGAATCCGGTCGAGAGCCGCGGAAACTAGCTCATCAGCGCGCTTAAAAAGTTCTTCAGCAAGTCCGATTCCGCCCGGAGTCCGATCATAGATGAAGATCGCCGGGCACATCGTCTCATGGAACATCGAAAACCAGGCGGAACCTAGGTCATTGCGATCACAACCCGCTATTAGAGGAGCAAGCGACAAAAGCGCGTGTTCGAGGCCGTGGACGCCACCAATCTGTTGTTCAAGCGGACCATCCATGTCCAATTGAGGCAGATCGATGCGAAGGCAAACCGTATCAAAAGCTCGCGGCGGCAATTCAAGAGCAAGTACATCGAGAACCGTATCGCCATCAAAGCTCTTTTTGCTGTATCCAATGACAAGGTCAGTAACTTTACAACCAGCAAGGGCATAGAGACCTTTCTTACTGACCGAATATCCCGGCTCAAGCAATGCTTGGATCTTTGCCTGAGTGTAGTAGCTCCCCGAAAACCGGTTCAAGTGCGCTTGCATCTTGTCCAAGTCCAGCTCGGTGACCTCAAACGGCTCGCCTCGATGGAGATAGATGGCGCCAGGGTGCGCCTGAGTAAGCGCACGAGCGTATTCCATGGTTCCCAATTCTTCTCCACCAACAAGAAGACTAACCATATCCATACCCGCCCCACGGATGTTGACTTTCAAAGCGGGAGGCTCAAAGCCAGGATAGTAGAAGTGACCGCCCTGGAACTTGAGCTCACCCGCACGATCTAGACCCTCGGCAATATCAAGCGCGTTTGGTGCGAACATCTCACATTCGGATGGCGCTAGTGGTCTCTCGTAGGCAGCGCATAAAAGTTGAGATCCGAGGATGGTTGGATTTGACGGTTGAATAGTCACCGACTCATTTCGCCCGTTGAGGAGCCTTTCTGGGTTGTCTAGCAAGTATTGCTCAAGGGGATTATCTCCAGCAATGTACATTGCCAAAGAGTCTTTCGTTCCTCGTCCGGCGCGACCGATTTGTTGCCAAAAACTCGATTGCGATCCAGGGTATGTGTTCAGGATTACGGCATCAAGGCTGCCGATATCGATTCCAAGTTCTAAGGCGTTTGTTGTCGTCAGACCCTTAATTTTCCCCTTGATTATCGCCTGTTCGATCTGCCTTCTTTCTTTAGGCGTGTAGCCACTTCGATAGCTCTCGACTTGGTCTTCAAGTTCTTCTCCGAGTCGCTTCTTGGTGTACCGAAGAGTCAATTCGGTTGCGACTCTCGAGCGATTAAATGCCAATGTGGTTACATCTGACTCGATCAGGGACGCCAACGCTTCACTCGTCGCAATGTTGGAACTGAGGCGAGTCTGGTTGGGCAACATCGGCGGATTCATGAACACCACCGTTCTTCGACCACTCGGCGAACCGTCTTGGTCAATTAGTTTGCCTTTCCGACCGGTCAGTCTCTCGAAAAGCTCTTCCGGGTTACCGATCGTGGCAGATCCGGCAATGATCTGCGGCTTATTGTGATACCAAGCACAGAGCCTTAACAGACGCCGCAACACTTGGGCTACGTGAGAACCAAAGACTCCACGATAGGTATGCATTTCATCAATGGCGATGACTCGTAGGGCCTTTAAGAACTTCGTCCAGTTTGCGTGGTTTGGCAAGATGGACATGTGGAGCATGTCGGGGTTTGTCAGAACGATGTTGCAGAGGTTTCGGATTGGCGAGCGATGACTCTTTGGGGTGTCTCCGTCATAGGTTGAAACTCTGACCGACAGGTCTCTTCCAATTGCCTCCAACCGACCCAACTGATCATGCGCTAACGCCTTAGTAGGGTAGAGAAATAGTGCCCGAGCCATCGGCTCTTCACAGCAGGCAGCGAGAGCCGGAACATGGAAACAAAGTGACTTGCCTGAATTCGTTCCGGTTGAAACCAGGACGTCATTGCCAGCCCTAGCCGCTTTTATGGCATCGTGTTGATGCCGATAGAGCTTGGCCGGGATGAGCCCGCTGAGAGCGTGGGGCAAATCCAGATCGTTGTCAACCAAGTCGGCGTCTCGCCGACCAATTTCATCGATATGAACAATCTGGTCGGAGATATTACTGGGAAACTCAGGGGTGGACATGATCGGAGTCAGACTCCTCGCTTTGGTCAACTATTGGTGTTTCATACTCGTTGGCTAAAGCTTTGGGTGCTTCGTACGCCGGAATATCGTTCTCATATTGATAAGTTTCTTCTTCGGGCGATTTTTTCTTTTGCACCATCTTAACTGCAAAGGCGCTGACCATGAACAAAATCGTGAGTGGAATCGCCATCATGAGCATCGATGGAATATCGTTGCTCGGTGTGATAGCACCAGAAATAAAGAAGATCGCAATGGCGGCGTGACGCCAATATTTGATCAGAGTATCCGACGAAAGGAGATTGAGGGCGCCGAGCACAAAAACGACAAGCGGGAGTTGGAAACCGATTCCAAACGCCAGAATGCTCTTGAGTGAAAACATCGCCATAGTTCCAGCCTCCTGATTGAGATCGGTTTGCTTGAAATAGACCAAGTAGTCCGCAAACCACCGAAACGCTGCCGGCAAAATGAGCCAGCAAAAGAAACCTCCGAGGAGGAAAAGAAAAAGGCTCACCGGTCCAACCTGTTTGAGCGGCTTTTGTTCATTGGGTTTTAATCCCGGGGCAATAAATGCCCAAAGCTGCAAAACAATGAATGGGAATGAGATTATCAGAGCACAATAGCCAGAAACCTTAAAGACCAGCATGAACGGGTCTGAAGCGTGAAGAAATTGCTCACTGAACTTGGCACCCTTTGGCAGTCCAGCTTTGACCGCTACAATCGCTCTATCAGTCAAAAAGTTGTAAATGACGTCAAACTTGACCCAACAGAGAGTCCAAAACCCAATAACAACCAGGAAGGACCGAATAACGCGAGTGCGTAATTCCTCTAGATGCTCGACCAAAGAAAGACGAAACTCCTCCGGATTGTGATCCGGGGAGTTCCATCCAAATTTCTTTCGCTTTTTCGGCGGCGTCTGCTGATTAGAGTCTTCGTCCACCGTTACAGATTACTTCTCCAAAACGAAAAGGTACTGTCTTCGGATTCGAATAAATGCGGATTGTCCACCTTGTTGACCACCAGGGCCCCCTTGACCAGGTCGGAACTGACCTTGGTTAGGTCCGCCTGCTGCACCTGCTGCACTTGGCGGTCCACCTTGTGGACCCATATGCTTGTCTGAGATGCGGAAGTCACCTGGGGCTTTACTACCGCTACCACCTCGGTCTCCACCGCCACCAGCTGCGCCAGCCGCTGAAGGACCACCAGTTGGTGCTCCACCGCCGCCACCGGCAGCCAAGCCAAATTGGCCCTTTCCTTCAGTTGTGATGTCTCGGAAAAACTTCACAACGACGCGAGTATCAAGCGCGAACCAGATGGTCTCTTCTATAGAAACTTTAGCGTCGGCAATTTGATTTGAATCGGCAGCACCGCTTCCTTTTGGTCTGCCGATTGGAGTACCTACAGCAATCGTGTTCTTAATCTTCGCACAAGGATGACCCATTTCCCATTCAACACCAAGTAGTTCGCCCCGTGCAGGTACGACCCGTACTACGGATTTTTGAACATGTGGGTTATTGAGGTCAATGGAACCCATTTGGAAATTGGTCTGCCACGTATCGCCAGGCCTGACGCCTTTTGATGGAAGAGTGGGGAGCGGGAAAACACCAAATAGTGCAAGTCTTGCGGCTTGTCCGACATTTCCTTCGAGGCCAAAGTAGTCTGGGAAGGCTCCGAAGATTTCTCTACCAGCAGAATTAACCTTCATGTATACACCGGCCATGTCGGCTGGATAATACTTTTTCGGACCATCATTGTCACCAGCGGTTACATAGGAATACTCTCGATTCTTAATTCCTTTGTCTGGGACAAGCTGCATTCGGATTAAACCATCGCCATTTCCGTATGCGTTGTCACAGGCATAAAGCATCTTCAAGGATTCGCCGTCCTCTTGGATTTGATATGGCCGTGAGCCTTGTTTCTTTTGGTCTTCTTCGCTGATGATGTTTGAAATCACTCTTTGTTGAAGTCGATAAATCCTTTCTTGACCAGTAGTGAAGCGATATCGGAGCTGAAAACCATCTTCTGGAACAGCAATGCTTGACTTATTGGCAACGGTAACGTCAACACTACTCGTGTCAACAATTCTTGGTTGGTTGCTGTAGTCAACATAGAGCTTGGCTTCAAGTTTGTGCGTGCCATCCTCTAGCTTCTTGGTGTCGAGCAAATACTCGTAATATTTATTGTCGGCAGAGAGCTTTGGTGCAACTGCTTCCAAGAAATCTCCGTCGATAAAAATTCCGACGTAGCCGGAACCCTCGGGGACGCTGTTCTTTGGAAATAGTACTTTCACCATTTCGCGAACTTTTGAGCCATCGAATGGCCGAACGATGGTGAAGGAACCTTGCGCGAATGCGAAAATCGTTGCTCCTCCGAAAATGATGCTACTTATTGCCCGTTTCATATCGTCTGTATATCTCCGGTCTCGTGACCTTTGTTTTTGTGATCTCTAGGGATACTGACGCCCCATTTTAGCCCGAAGTTACAGGTCACAACAAGTGTTTTACCAAGCATAATTGTAAATGAGCTTAATGACTGCCAATCTAGACCTTGATTCTTTGAACCCGGAGCAGCTTGAAGCCGTTATTTATCCCGCTGGGCCGCTGTTGATTTTTGCCGGAGCTGGCTCAGGAAAAACGCGAGTCATAACAACGAGAATTGCCCGCTTGCTAGACCAAGGAGTGCCTCCCTATCGAATCATGGCGGTGACCTTTACCAACAAGGCCGCCCGAGAGATGATTGAGCGGGTTGAAGTGATGGCTGGTCCAAAATCCAAGGGGATGTGGATCGGAACTTTCCACTCATTGTGCGCGCGTATTCTTCGCGTTGAAGGAAGTGCAATCGGCATTGACAGGAACTTTGTTATCTATGATGACGGCGATCAGATTTCCCTGATTAAAGACATCCTGAAACAGAAAAACATTGATGACAAGTCCATTCAACCGAGGGCAGTTCTCAACGAGATTTCAAATGCCAAAGAAAAGCTTCAAGGACCAGAAAAGTACGAAGCCCGGGCCGCAGGGTTCTTTGAAACAACCGTAGTTGGAATCTACAAAGCGTACAACCAGGCTCTCCAGCGAGCAAATGCCTTGGACTTTGACGATATTCTCTTCTTTGCCAACCGGCTATTTGAACAGCGAAAGGAAATCCTTGAAAAGTACCAAGAGAGGTTTCTTCACGTCATGGTTGATGAGTATCAAGACGTCAACATTGCCCAGTACAACATCGTTCATTTGGTAGCAGAAAAGCATCGTAACATCGTTGTCGTCGGAGACGATGATCAGTCCATCTATGCTTGGCGAGGAGCAGATGTAAGTCTTATTCTCCGATTTGGAAGCGACTATCCCGATGCAAAAATCGTCAAATTGGAACGCAATTATCGATCAACTCAAAACATTCTTTCTGCGGCAAATGAAGTCATCAAGAAAAATCGGTCACGAGCAAATAAGCAGCTTTGGACTGAGAATGAGAGTGGCGTTCCAATTACATTAACTATGTCGGGAACTGAGCAGGAAGAAGCGATGAATCTCGCCGCTCAAATCCTTGGTGATGTCCAGCGAGGACGACGAAAGTACAAAGACTTCGCTGTCTTATATCGAACAAACGCTCAAAGCCGAGTCGTGGAAGAAGCCTTCCTCACTAGCCGAATCCCTCACCTACTCGTTGGTGGCCAAAGGTTTTACGAGAGGAAAGAGATCAAGGATATGCTGGCTTATCTCAGGCTTGTTTACAATCCAAGAGACAATGTCAGCTTCAAGCGTGTTGTGAATACTCCGACGAGAGGAATTGGCAATACGGCTCTAGCGCTTATGGAAGATTGGGCAATGCGAACGGAAGAGTGCCTGTTTACCGCCGCAAATGACCAGGGAATCCAGTCTTCGATGCAAAAGAAAGCCGGAAGTTCAATCCGAGCTTTCTGTGACGCAATTACGGAAGCTCAAGACATTGCTGAGCATGGTCCGGTGACGCCCGTCCTACGCGCCCTCATGGTTCGAAGCGGCTACTTGGATGCCCTTAAACAAGAGCACTCAGAAGAAAGTATTGCCCGACTAGAAAACCTTCAGGAGTTCATCAACGTTACGGTTCAGTTCGACGAAACTTCGGATGAACCAAACCTTGGAACCTTTTTGGAAAGCGTGGCCCTTGTAGCCGATATTGACAACTTAGTGGAAGGTGGCGATGCAGTCACTTTGATGACCCTTCACTCGGCAAAAGGTCTGGAATTCCCCGTTGTCTTCCTCTCGGGTCTTGAGGAAGGAGTCTTTCCACACTCGAGATCCTTGTATTCAGATACGGAACTTGAAGAAGAGCGGCGTCTTTGCTATGTTGGAATGACCAGGGCTCGAGAAGAGCTTCACCTCAGCCATGCCCATCGTCGGTCTTTGTATGGAATGCCAAATTTCAATGCTCGCTCACGGTTCGTTGATGACATTCCCGCCGAGATTCTGGAAATAAGGGGCGATGCTGGATATTCCTATGCGCCACCGATTAGAGCCGTAACCCAACAACGAACTGGCACGTACACGATTACAGAGCCACAGGCTCCAAAGCCGGAACGACATATTAAGCCACTATTTGACGTCGGAGAAAGAGTGAAGCACTCGAAATTCGGTATTGGGGTCGTTATTGCCTGTAACCCGATCAAGGACGATTCTGAAGTTACAGTTGCATTCCCAGGCGTTACAGGAGTCAAGAAACTGGTTCAAAAGCTTGCGAAGCTAGAGAAGATATGAAGAAGCTTGCCCTCCTCATCCCCATGGTTCTCATTGGAGCCTGCAGTCAGGGCGGTCCATCGTACATGCCTCTGGTAGATGAAAAAGAATGGCAATATTCCGAAAACAGCTCGTTCCAACGCAATGTTCCCACCGTAAAGGTTGGAAAGAGGGTGAGCGTAGGAGGAGTAGAAGGTCGTGTCCTTAATGGTGACCTTGGAGAGTCCCGACTAGCCTGGAACAAGAAGACTCTTCAAGCATCCATGCTATCCAACACAATGTTCAATCCGCCAATCCCAATCCTTGTTGAAGACAAGATTCCTGAACGAAAGAAATCGAAAGACGAAGAGTTCATTCGTGCGGAGAATTGGACCGGGCATTTTGAAAGCTATGGGAGATCTCGGGGCGCAACCGCAACTTTAAGCCAAAGACGTACGACCATAACGCTTACCTCCGGGGAAACCAATGTCGTTGAAACTGTTTTGCGAGTTCAGCTAGCTGGTTCAAAGGATGATATTCCGATCGAAGTGAGAACATGTTTCGAGCGCGGCGTGGGTATCGTCAAACAAGAGCAGCGAACGAACAGAACGTTGATCGTAAGCATGGATAAGATAGGAAGTAAATAGATGGCTGAGCAAGTGAGTCTCTCGGGTCCAAAGCTGGTTTCCATAAAGGATGTTAAGTCGAATCCTAAGGTCAAAAAGCTGATTGATGGTGCCAATGAGGTGATGAAGGCCATGGGCTACACAGAGCATGGGCATCGTCATGTCGGTGTTGTTTCGTCCATTACTCGCTACATCTTGGAAAACCTTGGGACATCCCCTCGGGACATCGAATTAGGTCAGATTGCTGGCTATCTCCATGACATAGGCAATGTAATCAATCGAATTGGACATCCACTCCATGGCGCTTCCATGGCATTCGTAATTCTCAATGAAATGGGAATGGACGCCACGGAAATGGCACCAATTTTGGGTGCCATCGGAAATCATGAAGAGCTTGCAGGTATGCCAATTTCCACCATGAGTGCCGCCCTCATCATCGCAGATAAGAGTGATGTTCACTTCAGCAGAGTTCAAAATCCAATCGTCGAAACCTACGATATCCACGATCGAGTTAATGCTGCGGTCCAAAAAAGCCGAGTGGAAATGGATAACGATGCTCGGACGATTCAGTTGAGCCTAGAGATTGATTCTTCGATTGCCACTGTAATGGAGTATTTTGAAATCTTCCTGAGTCGAATGGTGATGTGTCGACGTTCGGCTGAGCTGTTTGGCTATGATTTCAAGCTGAATGTGAACGGAACCCTACTTGAATAGATTTTGAGGGCGAACCCTACTGGAACCCTTCCTGTAATCTGCCCACTGAGACCCGGCTGCTCCTTCCGTGGTATCATATTCGTTCTACTCTCTGTTCCGAATGCGTTCGGAGCTGATAGACCAAAGGGAGAAAAATGGCAACACGAAGTTACGAAACACTCTATATCGTTAAACCGGAACTCAAAGATTCCGAGATCCAAAAGATCGCAGATAAATTTAAGAAAGTCGTTGAAGACAAAGGCGGAAAAGTTAACTCTGCCGAAAAGTGGGAAAAGCGAAAGCTTGCATACGAAATCGCTGGTCAAAAAGAAGGTAACTACGTTATCATGCTTTTTGATGCTGAAGGTGATGTTCCTGCTGAACTCAATCGATTGATGAGAATTAGCGACGATGTCATGCGGCACATCACAATCCTCAAAGAGGCATAATCAACCATGAGCGTAAACCGCGTTGTATTGATCGGACGACTTACCCGCGATCCTGAATTGAGAACGACAAATTCTGGAAAGAATGTTGTCGATTTTAGTATCGCCGTTCAAAAGCGAATTAAGCCGCAAGACGGTGCGCCAGATGCAGATTTCTTCCGCATCAAAGCATGGGGGCAAACCGCCGATTATGTGAACAGCTACCTCCAAAAGGGTCGATTAGTCGCAGTTGATGGACGACTAGAAACTCGAAAGTGGACTGATCAAAACGGGACAAACCGGGAGTCGGTTGAAGTTGTTGCCGATAACGTAAATGGACTGGATCGACCTCGAGACGAAGCCGGTGGCAATGCTGCTGGCGGAAGTTATGCCGGCGGAAACTCCGGCGGTGGAGCAGGTGCTCCCGCAGCTCGACCAGTGTCGGCCGCTCCGAGCGAAGAAGAATACGATCCATTTGCGGACGAATAATTCAGCTGCTAGCTTTCAGCTGTTAGCCAAAGAAGCGAGATCGAATTTCGATCTCGCTTCTTTTTTATTGTCTAAACATGTCTTTTAACTTAGAATTCATTCGGTTGCTTCTCCCAAAATTCCCGAGGAGCCTCTTTCGGAAGTCTTAGAGCTTTCCTCGCTCGGGATTCTTTTGTTTCAATTTCCATCAGCTCGTATTCCGTTCTTGTAATCAGCTGAAAACCCCTTTGTGCTCGAGATTTAAGCAGCTTTTGAAGTACGAAGTCGTTTTCGAGGTACTGATTGAATGTCAGAAGATTTCCACTGAAAAATAGAACATGGTAATAAATTGTATAGGTACCGCCGGTATTGTTCCTTGCAGACAAATGAGTCTCGAATAGGGCGGCAACTGAATTAAGATCGTCAGAAACCATCTCATTCCCTTTGGCATCAAACGACGTGATTGTATTTCCGTGCAATTCTATTCGCGCTTTCGTAAAGTTTTTCCAGATAAGTAAGGTCAAAGAAACAG
>JAYUOQ010000453.1:0-2883 GCA_043760685.1 Armatimonadota bacterium
AAGGAGGCAGCAAAGAAGACCCAATCGATCTCGAACCTCAAGCAGATTGGGCTTGCTTGGACAATGTATGCAGGAGATTATGACGATGTCCTAATGCGCATACGAGTCGCGGGACCGGGCGCGAAAGTGACGTATTGGTGGGGTTCATTTGATGGAACGACTCTCCGTGAAGAAGAAGGATTGCTCTATCCGTATAGCAAGGGAAAGGGAATTCAACAAGATCCGAGTTTTCCAAAGGGGTTGCGGTCGGTCATCGGCTTGACTGGCTACGGATACAACTATCAGTATCTTAGTCCATCAACTTACGCTCCACCAACCTATGCTGAAACTCTGGTTCCGGTGAATTTTTCGCAGGTGGCTGACGTTGCTGAAACGGTAGCCTTTGGATCGTCGGCTCGGATCAACAATTGGTCATTCGCAACTCCTACCTTAGAAGGAAACACCTACTTGGAACCTCCGTCAAGCGACTTCCCATCGTTTCATGCGAGGCATTCGGGCATGGGGACGATTTTGTGGGTGGATACTCACGCCAAAACTCGGACTCCGAGCTATCGAAGCGGGTCGTTTGGCTACGGCTACAATTCAGCTGACTTCAATCGCGAACATCTCGGAGACATCGACAAGGATGGTGATATGACCACTGACGAATTCTTTGATTTGAACTGAGAGAGCCTCTCCTTTTAGGAGAGGAAGTTCCCGCGAGACGACGCGAAGCGTCCTGGAGTTTGGGAACAGGTGAGGTAGATATTCTTGGGCTGACTTACCTACCTCATCCGGTTCGCGCTACGGTCCCGCTTACCGACTTCTCCTAAAAGGAGAAGACATTCTTAGTCCTCATTTTCACTATTTGTAAATGATAATTCAGTGGAGCGTCGAATGCATTCTCCTCTAAACCACGCTACAAATTCTGCGATGCCTTCGTCAGCGACGCCTGGACTAAAACGTAATGTGACTACACCTTTTGATAGCAAGTAGGCATCTCGTTTGGCGTCATATTCTTCTCGAAATTCATGAGATGATCCATCAATTTCGAGTGCCAATAATGCGGCTGCACAATAGAAATCGAGATAATAAGGACCGAATGGATGTTGTCTACGGATTTTCAATTCTAATTTGTTTCCTTGTCGAAACTGAAACCACAATTTTTTTTCGGCTCTGATGGCAACTCTTCGTAACTCTCTCGCTCTTGCAGTCTGTTCGTCTGTTTGAGTTCGCAAGTCATCCACCTGAGTTTTTTACCTTGAATCAGATACCATCGCAGGCTTTTGCGTTTCTCGCTGGGCACGATTTGCAAGTACCCAGGACTTGATGAACATTTAGGAAACTAATCCGTTAAACCCTCCATGATCGCCTTAGCCCTCGCCATTGTTCAAATTTCGGATACAGAAAGCGTTACCCTCGACATCAACGGAACCAGTCGACAATTCTATGTCTATTTTCCAAAGACGAAGGATGCAAAGCCAAGACCAGTTGTGTTTGCGTTTCATGGTCACGGCGGAAATTCGCGATATTCGGTCACTAAGTTCAAGGTGAACCAGCTTTGGCCGGAAGCGATTTCGATTTATCCGCAAGGGCTTCCGACCGTGGGACAGTTAACCGATCCTGAAGGCAAAAAGAATGGCTGGCAAGGCAAGGAAGGAGATTACGAGGATCGAGATTTAAAGTTCTTTGACTCGATGCTGAAATGGGTTCATACCAAGGCAAAAATCAACGATAAAGCGATCTTTAGTCTTGGGCATTCTAACGGAGGAGGCTTTACCTATCTTTTGCGCAAGTCCCATCCCGGTACGTTTGCGGCAATTGCGCCATATGCAGCAGGTGGTCTCGCCGCGAGATCGCCAGAGCCAACGCCAGTGTTTCACATGAGCGGAGTCAACGATCCGTTAGTGAAGTACACGATGCAACAAAGAACGGTTGACTATGTAAAGAAAGTGAATCAATGCGAAGCCGAAGGAAAAAAAATGGGTGAGTTCATGACACGATTTGAGTCAAAAATAAACTGCCCAGTAGTTCACTACGTGCACCAGGGTGGTCATGAACTGCCTGAGGATTCTCTGATCGAAGGAGTTAAGTTTTTGCGGTCATTCGTGAAAGACTGAACTCCTAAAACGATTCGAAGCAGAGGGTCGGGGACGGCGTTAGCAGCTTCTCTGCTTCCTTGACTTGGGCTAAGTCATTGACGTCAAAAAGTTCATTGAGCAACAGTGTCGATAAACTAGGCTCGCCCATGAATGCTTGCGTGAACCGGCGAATATCCATCGTGAATCCTGGATTTTGATTGGTTTGTTCCACTTGCACGCCTTCGGGCGAGAATGTGACCTGCCACGGACCGTTGTTCTCGGGAACGACTTCGTCCTCCACACCAATACAGAAACTACCGGAATCGGTAGGCTTTAGCCCTTCGAGGGCCTTTCGCACGTTGAGAACGCGGAACATGATTTGGAGATTGACGCCGGTGATGTTTGCGTCATGATCCCAATATCGAGTTCGGTAAGGGCTATCCGAGGGTTCCGTCCAAACGAGGTTCTTCTTGTTGATCCCGATTCCCGCAAAGACGCTCAGAATAGAGTCATAACCTCGTTGGGTTGTCCAAACGAACTCGACAATCTCCTGGTCGGCCCAGAAATCAATCTTGTGTTGAACGACGGCATAAGCCTCAACCGGATCGCCAGCAACATAGACAGTTCGGTTCGAATCTTTGGGGAGGATTCGGTCCCATTGGTTGCCATTACGGAGGTTAAGACCAGACCGCTTATGGGCAAAGGAGTGATAACAGTCCTTGATGACATCGATACAATCGGAGCTCAATTGACGGACCGTTAGCGGAGCCTTGACCCGGGGAAGGGCGTTGATATCAACCGAAATTTTGTAACGAACACCGGT
>JAYUOQ010000454.1:0-2874 GCA_043760685.1 Armatimonadota bacterium
CTCGCAACTCGGCCCACGCTGAGTTGACGGGGTCGCCGTTTTGCTTTCCGTAATTGGCGAGTTGAACGACAAAGAAAGGGAAGTCGCCTTGATTGAAGCCTTTGCGCCAATCATTGATCATGGATGGGAGAAGTCGTTCATATTGGTCAGCTCGACCTACATTCGATTCGCCTTGGTACCAAATGGCGCCCTTGATCGCCATTGGCATCAAAGGATTGATCATCCCGTTGTAAAGCGTGGTTGGCCAGTTTGGATTATCTTCGATCAGATTGGGCAGCGGTTTGGCCGACTTTAGTTCGAAGCCTTTCTTCATCTTCCAGGGACCAATAAGGGAAGTTACATTGCCACCAATGTTGAGGTTGAGACCGTCTACTCCGGCGAATGTGAAACCGGAGTTTGGTCCGCTCGTACCGACAAACCGAATTGCAATCGTGTTCTTTCCGGGCTTGAGAAGTCCGGCAGGTAGCTTTGCTTGTCGCCAATTGAGCACACTGCTTCCGGTGACAACTCTCACACCGTTGATGTAGTCTGCATCTACCCCATCATTTGACCCAGTGGTTAGGTAGGCATCTCCGGCAGGGAGAGGATCGGGGAGATCAACGGTTTTTCGGAACCATACCACACCTCGATGTCCGCCCAAGCCGATTTTGTTGAATCGAGCGGGAAGGTTGGCCGTATCCCAATTCGAGTCTTCGAGGGACTCTTGTGAGAAGTCTTCACCGTTGTCTTTGACCCAGTTCTCGACCAAGTCTGCGGTGCTGAGGGCGCCCGGTTTAGCCATTGCCTCTACAGCGTCGGTTTGCTTTCGGAACTCTCGGAATGGGTCAAGACCTTTATTGCTTGTCCAGGCTTCTGCAGGAGTTCCGCCCCAACTGGTGTGAATCAAGCCGATTGGCACATTGAGTTCGCGATGCAACTCTCTTCCAAAATAATATCCGACCGCACTGAATCCGCCCCATCCGCCTTTTGCGATGCTTTCGGGAGTACATTGTGCCCACTCGCCTTTTACAAACGGTCTGAGGGAAATTGAGGGGCTTTTTGGAACAGAATAAAGTCGAATCTTGGGAAAGTTCGCCGATCGGATTTCGCGTTGAGCGTCCTTTGCCATTGCGACCCCCATTTCCATGTTGGATTGCCCTGAGCAGACCCAGACGTCACCAACAAGGATGTCTTCGAGTTCGACGGTTTGAGAACCGGAAACGGTCATTTTGTACGGTCCGCCGGTGCGAGGTGGTCGAATCTTGACCATCCACTTGCCAGTCGCGTCAGTTGTCGCGGTTTCTTTGGTTTTCAGAATTTGAACCGTGACTTTCTCACCTGGCTGGGACCAACCCCATATTGAATTCTCCTTGTCTCGTTGAAGCACCATGTGGCTTCCGAAGACGGGGCTAAGGAACGGCATATTGGTTGCCATTTGGGCGAGGAGAAGAATGCTGGTCACGGCTTTAGTTTTACCTGGGTTACGTAGAGTCGTGAACTTAATCTGACCAATAACTAATCGCAGCTTTTTACTCCAAATGGGTTGAATTCGATCCGTAGGATCACAGCCCGTAGCCGGTTGGTCGACGTCAGAGTGAGCTTCAGCGAAACTCGGCGAAGACCACCGGTAGTCAACCAATATCTTATCCCGACCCTGTAGGGCGTCGCATCAGATCGGGATAAGATATTGGCATGAGATCAACATTCCTGTCCTTGAATGTTCACATAGTCTTCAGTACCAAGAATCGGGATCCATTCTTACACGACGATATCAGAGACAAGGCTCACGACTATTTGGGTGGAACAATCCGCGGGCTCGGTGGAATTCCAGTCCGAATTGGCGGTGTTGAGGATCATGTGCATCTACTGTTCAAATACAATGCGACGCACTCAATCGCAAAGCTTGTTCAGGAGATCAAAAAGTCCTCCAATAGTTGGATGAAGGAGATAATTCCTCACTTTGCTTGGCAAGAAGGCTATGGAGCATTTTCGGTCAGCCAAGAACGAATGAAAGGAGTCGAAAAGTACATCCGAAGTCAAGTCGAGCATCATAAAACAATGAGTTTTCGAGATGAACGGATTATGCTTTATCGTCTGGCTGGGATAGATTTTGATCCGGATGACTTAGATTAATCTCTGCAGATGCTAAAGTTGCGGTTGTAACAACCGGGTCCCTTCGCTCCTTGGACTTAAGACAGTTTCGATCTGTCCCTGTGGTCAGATTTCCAACTTCGCTTTTGCGCGTAGCCAGTCCGACGCACCGGCTACGGGCTGTGATCCTGCGGATCGTTGTGCCATTTCAATTGGATATGAAGCGGGAAGACTGGGACCTTACCCAAACCAGTGGCTTAATTGGCAGGAGTATCGGGAAGTCGAATCGATTCCGAAACACCAATAACATCAGTTCCTTCATAATGATCGTATATGTCCAGCCCAGATGCTTTTGGATTAAATACCGATCTCGCTCACTTTGGTGAGGATGAGAAGCATCTTGGAGCGGTGATTCCGCCGATCTACTCAAACACGACTTTTGTGTTCGACACGATGGAGGAGCTTCATCAGGCGTTGTTTAACAATCCTGGTGGACCGCCTTATCACTACAGCCGAGTCGGGAATCCTTCGACCGATCTATTAGAACGCAAGTTGGCTCACCTTGAGGGTGGAGAGGCGTGCAAGGTCTTTGCGGCAAGAAACTCAGTCAAAAATGACTTGGCTGGACCATAGATCCCATCCACCGAAACGATATGATCGCCCGCTTTAACGCAAGCCAGCACCGCAAAAGCAACCGCCGTCATTCCTGCCGCAAAGACCTTGCACGCCTCTCCACCCTCAAGGTGAGCCAACTTGCGTTCTAATAGATCGGTCGAAGGATTCCCGACTCGGCTGTAGTGATAA
>JAYUOQ010000455.1:0-2871 GCA_043760685.1 Armatimonadota bacterium
GTCGACGTCTTCCACTTTTTGTCCAGGTAACCATGGAACAGACGGGAACCATGCTTCTTGGCTCTGAGATTGGGGCGGCACTCAATATGATTGAGTCATTTCCAAGCGTAACAGCCTTTGGTCTCAACTGCGCCACAGGGCCGGTTGAAATGGCTCAGCACGTCCGGTTCTTGGGACAAAATTCCACCAGACCTATTGCAGTTCAGCCTAATGCTGGGCTGCCCATGATGGAGAAAGGACAAGCAGTCTACAAGCTTTCTCCAGAAGAGTTAGTTCATCACCACACGCTTTTTGTCGAACAGTACGGAGTAGCGATGGTAGGCGGATGTTGTGGCACTACTCCCGCTCACATAAAGGCTCTCAGCGAGGCGCTCGATGGACATAAGCATACGGCTCCAGCACACTGGATACAGAAACGAAACCTCTATGCCGGATTCAATTTTGAGAATGACTCGGTTGAAAAGATGGCTGGAAAGAGCTTGGTTGGATGTTCAAGCCTTTACCAATTTCAGCCTTATCACCAAGACAGCTCAATTCTCATCATTGGAGAAAAGACCAATGCAAACGGTAGCCGAGCATTTCGAGAAATGTTGGCGGTAGAAAATTGGGAGGGTTTGACTGAACTTGCACGAGAGTTGGAAGGTGAAGGAAGCCACGTTCTCGACGTATGTGCGGCCTACGTCGGTCGTGACGAAGAGCGAGACATGAAGCATCTGCTCAGCCACTATAATCGGCATATCACGGTTCCGATTATGATTGATTCAACTGAATCAAACGTGATTGAGGCTTCTTTGCAAACCCTTGGAGGCAAACCAATTGTGAACTCGATTAACTTTGAAGATGGTGAAGAAAGAACCAACAAGGTACTCGCCTTATGCAGCAAGTATGGTGCCGCCATTGTTGCTTTGACCATTGATGAGGATGGCATGGCAAAGTCGGCCGAGAAGAAGATGGAGATCGCTTCTCGCCTTATGGATCGTACTCGGGCGGCAGGTATTGCTGATCAAGATGTGTTTATCGACTGCCTGACATTTACGCTTGGTAGCGGAGACGAAGAGTTCCGCGATAGTGCAATTGAGACCATCGAAGCGATTCGATTGTTGCAGGAAAAATACCCACTGGTGAATTCGATACTTGGCGTCAGCAATGTAAGCTTTGGGCTGAAACCTGCGTTGCGGCAAGTCCTAAATAGTACGTTCCTCCATTACGCTCAGGAAGCCGGACTAACTTCGGCGATTGTACACTTCAGCAAGATCCTCCCGGATACTAAGATTGCCGAAGACGTTTGGAAAATATCTTCTGATTTGGTTTATAACCGACGAGAATATTCGAATGCCTAATGCCAACCTGCCAAGGTAGAACATTTCATCGGGATTTGATCCTAAATTTGGATAATTTGGTTGGGTAGAATGGCATTCTTAGCGAAGAGGAGAGTTATCATTGCTTAGTTTCTCAATTGCATTAGTGCTTGTTGCCCCACAATCGAACATTCAAACTCCGGCAGTCCAAAATATGGGCAAGCTTGGTACCTGGTATTGGAGAAATCCGGGGACAAGTGTTCCATTGGATGAAGAAGACCAAGCACCGACCTTAGAAAAACAAGGGGACAGCTACAAGGCGAATGTCAAGCGTTTGGCGAGAGCATCGGCACAAATCCGAAATGGCCGATATACCAGTTATCAAGTTAATGTCGATTCGCAAAGACTCAATATTGTCGGCGATGCCGCCAACGAACCTTCCCTAACAGTTGACCCGACAAACAGGGATCATATCGCAGTTGGTTGGCGACAGTTTGATAACGTGACCTCCAATTTTCGACAAGCCGGAAACGGGTATTCCCTTGATGGTGGCATTATTTGGCGGAACCATCAGGTTTTCACTCCAGGTACGTTCCGAAGTGATCCAGTTCTCGTCTCAGATTCCCAAGGCAAGATTTTCTATAACAGCCTTCAGCAAACCTTTTTCACCGACATATTTGAGTCGAGTAACGCTGGAATCGACTATCTTCTTAAGGGACCAGCGACTGGCGGAGATAAGCAATGGATGGCTTGTGACCAAACAACTTCAGTTGGACAAGGATTTTTGTATCAGGCATGGAGTACGGCTGGTAACAATTACAACGGAAGGCAGTTCAGTCGCTCGACGAACGGCGGAACTTCTTGGCTCAATCCAATTAACATCCCTGGCCAGCCAATATGGGGAACTCTTGATGTTGCCCGAAATGGCGACCTCTATATGTGTGGCATGGCCAACACCAACTTCTCATTTCTGAGGTCAACCAACGCAAAGATTGCCGCCCAAACTCCGACATTTGATAGAAATGTGAATGTCAACCTTGGTGGCGCAATTGTTTACGGATCAACCATCAATCCGGCGGGATTGCTTGGTCAATGCTGGATTGCAACCGACAAATCAACCGGTCCGAATGCTGGCAACATCTATATGCTTTGCTCGGTTGGAGTTGACACAACAAACCCGTGCCAGGTCAATTTCCGGCGCAGCACCGACGGTGGTCTTACTTGGAGCCCCATCCAAACCATTAATACGGATCCATTAAACCAAGGAGCTAGTCACTGGTTTGGAACTCTTGCTGTGGCACCAACCGGTCGAGTCGATGTGTGCTGGTACGACAATCGGGCCAATCCGACCATCTCCAATTCGGCCCTATTCATGTCTTCTTCGTACGATGGAGGAGTTACTTGGACCCCAAACGTTCAGCTTAGTCCTTATTTCAATCCGAACATTGGCTACCCAAATCAGAACAAAATGGGAGACTACATGGGCATGGTGTCCGATTCTCGAAGTTCAAACATTGCTTATGCTGCTACATTCAACAATGAGCAAGATATTTGGTTCCTTCGAGTACCAGCA
>JAYUOQ010000456.1:0-2865 GCA_043760685.1 Armatimonadota bacterium
AACAATCTTCCAACGGTGCTCAAAGAAGAAGAACCGAAAGCAGAATGCCTGATAGTGGCAATAACCACTATCAGGCAAACGGTTTTGGGTCGGTTTAGGATGTGGGTTGCAGATCTCGGTGAAGTGAGCAGATGGCTTGACCAATCCTTGAGCTCATTGTTGGACACAATTGAGTAGATATTTCATAAGAACCGACCTTTGGGTCCAATTTGGCTTGATCTTGCTTGCTGTTCAGCATCTCTCTGATTGCAAGATGGATTTTCGAGGAAATTTGCTCTTGGCGAAGAATCTGGTCAGAATTGCTTCGGTTCGCTCCAACTGTCCCGCGTTGGCCGAGGTCTCTTGTTGTTTCGATGTTACCCACGTAAATATTTGAAATCATTTTTTTGCTCCGAACCTAATCTGGTTCCTATATATGAATTTTCCGCTATTAGGTGTAAAGGGTCAATCAAGAGCAATAGGAAAGAAATAAAGAAGTTGTAAGAATTTAAATATGGCCCGAGTGGCACGGGTACGCAATTTTCCGGAACTTTCAAATATGAAAGCCTGCTTACCCGTGTAACAGACTGAAAAGCCGCCGTATCTTCGTGGATTGGATTGAATATTCTAGAAACTTGGTCCTTGGCATGCACGGATGCGACCGGTACGGAATTGGATGCACCGGGAATACCGATTTTCGTTCCATGTTCAGGAATACCGAATAACTTCTAAGCGAAAATCGTTTCCCGATGCTCAAAAAGAACTCTGCCCGGCTGCCTCGTTAATCCGAATGTGACGACGCATGGACCATGTCAAAACTAAATTGGCGAGGCTACGAAGAGTGTTTCACGACATGCTGCAAAAAGACTCTGCCCGGCTGCCTCGCTAATCCGATTGTGACGACGCATGAACCATGTCAAAACTAAATTGGCGAGGCTATAGAGAGTGTTTCACGACATGCTGCAAAAAAGACTCTGCCCGCTGCCTCGCTAATCCGATTGTGACGACGCATGGACCATGTCAAAACTAAATTGGCGAGGCTATAGAGAGAGCTATACGACAAAGACCCTGACCCTTTTTCATCTATGCAACACCCTCTTGAAAGCTCGCCAGCAGCTTCAATTCCTCCCGAATCCAGACTAGTCAACGATATTGAGGATGCTGATGCACCCTATGATCTCGCCGGACTCAGCTCGAAGTGGTTTTACGCGTAAGAAAACGTTTGCGAATTCACCAGTTAACCTAAGTGCAGATTCTTTTCCTTCCAAGGCGGCCACATGAGCGGCAACGGCAATATCATTCCGATCCCTTGTTTTAAAGATCTCAAGGATTGTCCTGCCGACTTCCCAAACGACACCGAAGTGCTTGGAGGGAAAAGCTCCGTTCGCAAGAACATAAATGCTTAGATTCCTGTCAGTAGCCCAAACGGTCGACTTGATCTGGTCCATTGCCAATTTGAGGAGGGCTGGCGCTACACGAAACTCTGGAGAAGCTTCTTGCGTTTCCGATACCAATTTCGTCAAATTTACGCGCTCTGTGTTCTCCTGTCGAAGGGCTAATTCAGCCTTTTCTTTTATTACTTTGACGACCGTATCTGTTTTACCAAGACCCCCTACTTTTAGCTTGATTCGCAGCCAATAAGTATTGACTGTCCCAACGCTGATACCAAGCCGATGAGCGATTCCGTCATTTGTGAGACCATGGACACAAAGATCAACGATTTCTTCTTCTCTAGGTGACAGTTTGCGAGTCAGCTTTGGCCGTTCCATTTCTAAAACTGCGGTCATTTTGAGCCTCCGATATTGGAGAGGTGACTGTTCTCGACGAGCCCATTGGAATTATCGGAGAACATATCGGGTTCCATCTGCTTCAATTTTCTTCGCAAGTTCCCAACCGCCCGGTGAACTCTCGAACGCATAGTTGGTACTGAGCAAGAGTAGATAATAGCCATCTCCGCATACGAAACTCTCTCGATGAGAGACAACTTGATCAGTTCTTGGTTCATTCTTGGCATCGACCGAATTGCCAGCTGAATCTCAAGTGAAATTTGCTCACGCAACAGTGCTTGCTCTGGGTTGTCATGATGGTCGACAAAGTCAGCCTGGCGACCATCTTGGTCGTTGATATCATAGGAGGTTACAATTGGTCGACGAGACAACATTCGTTTGTAATCGAGAAAGCAATTTCGCACAATCTTGTTGAGCCAAGGCAGTGGATTTCGATCCAACTCTCGCCAAGTCTGGCTCCGGTGGGCCCGGATAAACGTTTCTTGACAGAGGTCTCTCGCAGTCTCCTCGTTTCGAGAAAGCCTCAGGGCGAATCTGAAAATACTGGGATAGGTCTCTGCCATCATTGTGTCGAAGTTAACCGCGTAAAAATTGGAAATCATAATTTGCACTAAACCGCTTTCGGTTCCTATAAATGAATTCTCCGCTATTAGGTGTAAAGGTTCAATCAAGAGCAATAGGAAAGAAATAAAGAAGTTGAAAGAATTAAAATATCGCTACAAGAGGGTGTTGCACGGACGCGACTGGAACGGAATTGGATGCACCGGGAATGCCGATTTTCGTTCCATGTTCAGGAAAACCGAATAACTTCTAGGCGGAAATCGTTTCCCGATGCTAAAAAGACTCTGACCCTATTTCATCCATGCAACACCCACTTGCATGTTGGGCTAATTTGAACCTCAGAAGAGAGAGCCTTTGTGGCACTCTTTTCCAAGGATTCTCCTTCGGGGCTAAAAGACTGTAGTTTTGCAATCGGATTCAATGTCTATATGAACCCAGACAACAATCTTCCAACGGTGCTCAAAGAAGAAGAACCGAAAGCAGAATGCCTGATAGTGGCAATAACCACTATCAGGCAAACGGTTTTGGGTCGGTTTAG
>JAYUOQ010000457.1:0-2862 GCA_043760685.1 Armatimonadota bacterium
GGAACTGTTACTCCAACTCGATTGGGCGTCCCAGTCTTAGGCGACAGATTTGGAAAGTCTGCCGGGACGATCGCTCATGGAGCTAATAAGAGTACCAACGTGTTTGTATTTGATCGAAGCTTGATCACGTTGCTCCGAGGGGAAAACCGCGGTCTCGAACTTGTCAGAGTGGATCGAAAAGATCTGCGCTTCCAAGGTGGAGTTGCAGCAATCGTCAAGCCATTCGCAGCAGTTCCAGGTATCGGTGGTCTTTTGGGCAACTTTGAAGACCTTCCTGGAAACTTCCCGAACACTTCTCTCGACTATCCAGACGTTCAAAGAGAACAGGTCATAGTCAAGAAAGATCCAAATGGCTTTGTTGAAAATCCAGTCTTTAGTCCAACGACCTTGTCAGGACCACAACTGCCTGGTGGTGGATTTGTAACTGAAGCAAACGCGAACACGCGATTAATTCAGCCAACTGTCTTCCAATTCACAGTTGATATTCCAAAATATCAACCGGTTAACCTTGGCAATTTCTCCATTCCTAATCAGAATGGTGGTTTCTGGCAGGCTGGATACACCGGACGATTCACAGTGTTCGTTGATAGCGACCAAAGTGGAAGCTTCAGCGGCGGATCACGAGAGGCCTACCGGTCGTTCAATTTGGCTGCCGCCGTATCGCCAGACGAAAGAATTGAAGTTGGTAGTCCTAATGTTGATCTTGGATCATTGGCGGGTGGAGCAGGCTACGATGCTCGACTAACGTACAGCAATACGTTCCCTTACCGAGCCCTTTCTCCAGCAACCTTCTTTAATCCGTATGATCCGGTCTACTCGAAAATGTTCAAACCGTTTACTGCATTCAATGAAGGAAACGTAAACTTGTTCAACGTTCGATTGGCTAAAGGCTCATACGACGTTACTGGTGGTCTCTATTGGCCATGGCAAGTACTGTCAGGCGGAAACAATGCCGACGTATGGATTGATGCCGCCACCGACGTACATTCGAACCTTGATCGAAGATTTGCTCCGGAGTTTGCTCCAGGGTTCAATCCGATCGTCGTTCAAAAGCCTCGTGTTGGCGACTCAAGAGGTCGACAGGTAAAGGTTAACCCAACATCTCGGGTTAATCCGAACATACCAGGAAGTGGATTCTCGCTCATTGCAGGAAACGCAAACTTGGAACCAACGATCAGTGTTACTCCACCATTTGGAATGCCAATTGGTCGATACTCACAATTGATGCGCTTGGTAGAAGATACTGGTGGATCAGGACCTGGAATCGGAACTGGTGACGAAAGTCTATCCATCGGATTCACTGCCTCATCGACAGTAGTCCCTTACGAAGCATTCAGTGATCCAACGTTCACATTGACATTTAATGTGAAGGAAACTCAGCTCACTGGAGGACGAAGTACTTATACTTCAGCTGGAATCCATGAAGGAAATGTAGTTACCCCTGCGGCTCCTTCTCAATGGTCAGATATTCAGCCTTCGGGTCTCCGAACTCAAGATGGCAACGTTCTGATGGCATTCGCTTCGAATCGTCCAAGCTTCTTCCCGGTTGCAGGAAATCCAAATCCTAACAATCGAAATACGAGAATCATCATCAGCGCGATGGCTGGAAATGTTCTCGGAGCGGCAGATGGTCGAGGACAGGATTCTCAAATCCGAGATCTCAACAAGTTCACTCCAGACGATCCTGCTAATCAGCGATGGTTCCGAAGTTTGAACTCTCTTCCAAATGTTCCAGATGCAACCATCTTTAGGAACAACCTTACAAACGGCGTATCGGCTCCTTCAAATATTGGTGGAACGCTTACTGCCGACGTGTCGTACGGCAACCCAGTATGGTCAACCAACGGCGATAAGGATCTCGGAGGGGCCGTTCAAGGTTCATCATTCGTTGCCTACACGGGCACCGCGAAGCGGCAAACAAACACGGGAATTGTTGATGATTCAAGAATCATTTTGACAAACGTTGATGTAAGCGGCGGAGTTGGTGGAACATTTGTTCTCGATGCTGATCCACTCTCGCTCAAGGGCAGACCAACCATCATTCAAGATGGAAGAGACGTTCATATCTTCTATCCCGCTTTGAGCAATGGTGTTTGGTCGATCTATCAATCAACCTACAATAACCTCACCGGATTTACGCCTCCTGTGATGCTGCAATTCGGTTCAGGTTTTGAATCTGTATCCAATCCAGCAGTCATCTACAGAAACGTACAACTCAATGGTGTGGCATCAACGGAATTCGATCTCACCTTTACTGGTCGATTGCGAAGTAGCGGGGTAAGCGAAGTCTTTATGGCTCGACTAGACCGAAACCTCAACTATCGAACCTTCGGACAGATCAACCCGGTTGGTACTCCAGTGGTCCCTGGAACTCAAATTGTTGAAAATGCAGTTTACGATTCAAGATTTGGATCGTACAGAGTTCGAGGATCGGTTTGGAATGGTCAGTTTGATATCGCAGTGAATGGCACTTCGATTCTAACCAGTGTTCCAGCAATAGATCGCCAGACGAAGCTTCAGAGTGCAACGACTATCTTCGGTGGTCGAGCAATGATTGATACTGAATTAGGAACAATCAAAATCACCGGAGCGCCGCTGCCAAAAACTGCTCAACTCCAAGTGACCTATACGCCAACATTCATGAGACTGTCAGAAACCGGCATTGCAGGCTACACAAGCCCGTCGCTGGTGTTTGATAACCGACTTGAGAATTCGAACACTCGTGGAAACTATGCTTACTGGAAGACACCTTCTGGCGTGAACGAAACAGCAGCGAGCGTCAATACGTTTGCTGACCGAATGGTAATGTCTGCGGTCAGAAGTGCAACGACTGGTGGTCAAACTGCTCGACCAGTTATGGGC
>JAYUOQ010000458.1:0-7344 GCA_043760685.1 Armatimonadota bacterium
GTTTCGATGCGCCGACGATCGCAACGTGAATATCTTGGGACAAAGTAAATCGCAGAGCAAGGTCAAACAAATCAGGAAAGACAAATTTCAATTCCTGAAGCCTTCCCCAGTATTCCTCCCCGTAGCCAGCCGCTTCGGCTGATTCATGCTTCCAGGCTACGTTTGCCACGGGACGCTTGGCGACTACTCCCATGTTGCGGGCTTGTGCCAGCGGAAGCGTTAGTTCAATGCACTCTTGGTCCGCGATATTACAACTCGTTTGGATTGCATCAAAGACTCCTAATTCAATCGCATGCTTTGCTTCCAATCCATCACCGCTATATCCAATGTAGCGAATCTTGCCAGCATCTCTTGCCTCCTTCAGTACGGCAATGGCATCGCCTTGATCCAAAGTTTCAATGGAGCAAGTATGTAGCTGCATCAAATCAATTCGATCTGTTTTGAGCCTAGCTAGGCTACGATCAATGGATCGCCTTAGCATATCTGGTTCCCAATCCTGTCCCTCTAGCCCCGATGTATGACCGCATTTGGAAAACAAATAGAAATCGCCTCGACGATGACCAACTGCAGTTCCAATTAGTTCTTCACTGCCCTTGTAGCATTCGGCAGTGTCAATCACATTGCAACCGTTGTCAAGGACTTCATTGAGCATGAAGGTCACCTGGGACTGTTCAACGCCATTGAAGCCTATCTCCGCTCCACCGAACCCAAGAACCGATACCTGCATATCGGTATTGCCAAAATGTCGCTTTTCCATATTACAAACGTTACCTACTCCGGTACGTTTGAAACTGGACGCTTTAATTCAAACAGTTCCAGCTCCATTCCATAATATTCGCTGGACAATCCCAAGTGGGTCATACCAACATTCCTTGCGACTTTTTGGGAAGCTACATTTTCAGGATAGACCACTGCCAAAACCCTGAGCAAATCTGGGTTCATTCGAAAGCCGTATTCTGCTACTGCTAAGCCTGCTTCCGTTGCGTAACCATATCCCCAGATTTCTGGATCTAGGTGCCATCCAATTTCGATTTCTCCAGAAGGTTCAAGTTCAGCATTCGGCAGGGCTTTGCACATGATCGTCCCGATGATCTTCCCGTCAACCTTCCGCACCAGAGCCCAAGTGCCTTGCCCAACTGGACGCTTCGCCTGATTAGCAACCCATCTCTCAAGCATCTCTTGAGATTCTTGTAAAGTTTCCAACGACTTAGGATTACGACCGAGATACCGATTCACTTCTGGCTTTCGATAGATATCGAAAGCAGTTTCTACGTCGTCGAGCCCCCAAGGACGAGCATACAGGCGAATAGTTTCAAAAACCATTGGAGTTATCTAATTGAAGAAATAAATCCGTCGGCTTCTGGACCAAATTCAACCAGTCGTCGATAAAGTGTCAACTGAACCATCGCCCGTGTTTTGTTCAAATCTTCTGGATCGCCTTCGCCAAGCTTAAAATAAGTATCTCCCTTCAGATAATCGGTCAAGAACCGTAGACCAAGTTCTAAAGCAATTGCTTGAACAGCAGGAACCATCATCGAAACTTCCTGATTGGTGATTTCTTTGGCTGACTTCAAGAATCCTTCCGCCACGGCCTTATAGACTTCCTCATCTACCGAAACTTTGGAGAGGTCGGTTTCCTTTTCACCGGCTACATTGACCAATGAACGAATCATATCGCCCCAATCAGCAAGCCAAGTAAACGGCATGATCGTGTCCAAATCTACCAAAGCCTTAACTAACCCAGTATTCGTGTCAAACAAGAAATTCTCAATCTTCGTATCACCGTGAATGAGAGTATTTCGAATTCGACCTTGAGCAACCGCGGTCCAAAGTGCCATTGCAAAAGGCTCCTGTTCTTGAACGATTGAGATATACGGTGCCAACTCAGTGTCATTCAAGCGACTTTGGAATTCCTCTTCCGAAAGTGCCACCAAGAAATGGGGTCCCATCGAGGTTCTTAAGATTGGATCATCAGGCAATAACGCTGCAGCGTCTCCAAGCGATCGATTTCCGGCAATGACTGAGTGGAACTGTCGATAGTAAAGCCCAGTGTCTCGGTAGCCAGGCAAAGAACCCTCAACCGATTGAGGCTTAATTGAGGAAGTTAAG
Organism: Armatimonadota bacterium; assembly: GCA_043760685.1. Lineage (GTDB taxonomy): Bacteria > Armatimonadota > Fimbriimonadia > Fimbriimonadales > Fimbriimonadaceae > Fimbriimonas. Next base: position 2,110 of record JAYUOQ010000458.1, read on the forward strand.
TCGGAATAAATTGCCAGTCCTCGACCAACCTCTGATGCCATCCTGAGTTGTTCTGCTCTCGAATCAATCTCACTTAAACTTTTATAGGAGCATGATTCAGGAATCCGAACCATCATTCGCCAAACTGACCATCCATGTTCGTCGGTAAGGTCGAGAAATTCTTTTCCAGTTTTCGTAGGAACAAGGTCAATCGGTACCCATCCATTCACGGGAGCTTTTAGGAGAGATTCATGTTGAGCAGCAATACTCGATGCCATCCCTTGCATAACCCGGTACGGCATCGCAAAAACATCTGTGTTGACTTTCTGAAGTAGATATTCGCTTCTACCGGCAAGAACCTCGTAGGTGTGGAGATTGATGTTCCCGCGCCCGGGGAAAGGAGCAACATTGATATCGCCGATGACCTGAAATTGTTCGACAACCCAGATAATATCGCCAATCGAGTAATCCTCGTAAGCTCCCGTAAAATGCGATGGTCTGCCCTTAATGACTGCCTTGTCCGAAAGTAGCTGTTCTTTCACGTTATCCTTAACATTCTAGTTTGTTAAACTTTGAACAAAAAAATCATACCATGAAGGTTCATTTATTGTAATCCTTCGCTAGCGGTTCCAGTGAAATACTAGCATCTGACAGTCTTACGCTTTATCCCCAACTTGCCAGAGGCTTCAAATTTGGCAATGGACTCACTGGCTGCTTTCGTCTTACAGTTGGTGTCACCCACATCTATCGTTACGATCCCAATTGCCTTGGCGACTTCCTTGGCTTTCATGTTCATCGGCAAAACATAACAACCAACACTAGTTAAAAACGTATTCATTGCAGACTTTGTTCGATTCTTTGCGTCATGCACATCCCGTTGGATCATGTCCAAGAGTTCCGATACTTTGTCCAAATCGAGCTTGTCATCCGCAGTGACCGTAACAATTCCTGAGAGCGTAGACCAACCAGAACATTGGGTCATTTCATCGTCAGAAGGAATCCATTCTAGGGCGAGATCCCAGCCATCACCATTTTCAATGGCGGCCCAAGCAATCGGAAAATTTGCGATCACAACCATACCGTGACTACCCCTAACCCATTCTTGAAGCTGGTTTCGAGACATTTTCTTTCCATCAATAACGATGCCTGCCAAATACATGGCATCCATGTTTCCGGTTAAAAAAAGCTGCAGAGCCAACTCTTGCTGACCCTTTATTGATTTCGCAATAGATTTCAAATCAGGGTTTGGGACTCCAAAAGTGCGTTCGGCAGGAATTCCGTGGCGAATGAAAGTCTTAAGATGACTTTCTTTTCCACAAGCTTTTAATTCATCCATTACAGATTGAACTGTTTTCATATTGAGTGGATTTTACACCGTAAGTCCGCAGGGCAAAGGTAAACTTCCCCCAATGCGCGTTGCCGATTGGGCTCGCCAAGTACCCGAATTAATCTCCGAACCGTTCGAGACTCAAAATGGATCAGTCTGCTGGAGCAGCCTCCCCAATGAAGCTAGAGCGGTGTTTGTTGCGTCTTCGTACCTAAAGTCTAAGCAAAAAATCCTCATTGTTACTAGTAGTTATGATCGAGCTTTGGCTTGGCAAGCAAAATTGGAGCTTTGCGGCGTTCCTCACTTGGAAATTTACCAACTTCCTAGCGGCTCTTCCGCCCTCTTCGAGGATGCAACTCCGGAACATACCGCTTTGTCAGACCGCCTCGGTGCGTTAAGGGCTTTGGCTGAATCGGAACCGAAGATCGTCATCGCTTCCCCCCAATCCGCGCTTGAACGAACCTTACCTAAGGATATGCTCCTTGAGTCCTTTGTTACCCTCAAGCCGGGCGACTCAGTTGATCCAACGCATGTTACCGATACCCTAAAAAAGCTAGGCTACGAGGAGCAAGAGCCTGTTCGTCAACCAGGAGGATATAGTCAAAGAGGTGGAATCGTCGATGTCTGGCCAAGTGGCTATGAACAGCCGATTCGAATTGAATGGTTTGATACCGACATAGAATCGCTCAGATCATTCGATAGCAATACCCAGCGATCAAGTGGAGTAATTCCCGCGCTATCGCTTTCACCAAGCCGAGAAGTTCTCTTTACTGGTCACGAAGACGAATTGCAATCTGAGCTTCTTCGTACTCTCGAACGGGAAGAAGCCCAGTTAGACGAAGAAACCGCTTCAAGACTGCGTGATTTGGTTGAAGCTGATGCTCAAGCCTTGAGCCATCGACACTTCTTTGACCGATTAGAACTGTATCGACCGATGCTGTTTCCTGACTCTCAATGTGCAGTTGACTTCCTCGATGAAGACAGTCTTCTGGTTCTTGATGAGCCATTGGAGCTGGAAGCTATTGGCAATCGAGCCGAAGAAGAACTAAGCCAGGGTCTAGAAGCAAGAGTCAAACGCGGTGAAATTCTTCACAGTACGGCAAACGATTACTTCTTGCCGGTAGAACACTTTGACTCGCCAACAAACAAATTAGCATTGACATCAATGAATGACTTGCCAAGATGGCTCAGTATTCAGACGACATTTGACATCGGGGGAGCTTCACTCGAACCATACCGTGGAAGAGGAGATGCCCTCACCGAAACTCTCAAAACTTGGCGGGAGCAGAATTTCACGGTCGTTTTCTGCACTGATCAACCCAATAGAGCAAAGACTGTTTTGGCTCAAATAGAAATTCACCCAAGTCACGATGGCACAGGCCCAATTCAGCTTTGCCAGGGAAACCTTGGTGGAGGCTTTGTCCTCCCTCACGAAAAGGTCGCCCTTGTCTCCGATGCAGAACTATTTGGAGTGGCAAGACTAAAGCTTCCTCAACGAAGATTTCAAGAGGGGGCTCCCATTGCGACAGTTCTTGACCTCAAACCAGGGGATTACGTCGTTCATATCAATTTCGGAATAGGAGTCTTTCGAGGCTTGATGAAGAAAGAAATTGAAAACGTCGAAAAGGAATTCCTTTACATTGAATACCAGGCTCCCGACAGACTTTACGTTCCTGCCGATCAACTCGATCGAATTCAGAAGTATCTGAATCCTGGTGATGTCCCTCCGAAACTCAATCGGCTTACAGGAGGTGAATGGCAGAAGACCCTGGGAAAAGCCAAGGAGGAGGCCCGAGCGTTCGCACGGGACCTCGTGAAACTCTACGCGACCCGCAAGAAGGTCGACCGGCTCCCTTACGGCCCGGATACTCCCTTTCAGGCGGAGATGGAGCAGACGTTCCCTTGGATGGAGACGCCGAGTCAAATGAAGGCGATCAAGGAAGCAAAAGCTGACCTAGAACTTCCCTATCCCATGGATCGGCTCGTTTGTGGAGACGTAGGTTTTGGGAAAACTGAAGTCGCCATCAGGGTTGCATTTAAGGCAATCCAGTCTGGACGTCAGGTAGCAATTCTTTGTCCAACGACTATTCTCAGCGAGCAGCACTATCGCAATTTTGAGGATCGCCTTTCATCGTTCGGTACCAAACTTGCTCTGATCAATCGATACACACATACTGCTGCCAGGCGAGAAATTTTACAAGGATTGAAAGATGGTTCCATTGAAATAGTCTTAGGAACCCATGCCCTTTTAGGGACCGGGATCGAATTCAAGAATCTAGGTGTTGTCGTTATTGACGAGGAGCAGAAGTTCGGTGTCAAGCAAAAAGAAATGCTGAAGCAACTTCGTTCCGAAGTAGACGTATTGACCCTCTCAGCGACTCCAATACCGAGGACGCTCAGCATGGCGCTCATGGACATTCGCCAAATGTCTCTGATCAATGATCCACCACCCGGAAGACTTCCAGTAAGAACATTTGTCCGCCCTTACGCCGCCGAAGTTGTTCGGGAGGCAATTCTTCGAGAGCTTGCTCGTGGCGGGCAAGTGTTCTATGTTTATAATCGTGTCGAAAGCATCAACCACATTTATGAAAAGCTAAGAAAACTGGTTCCAACGGCAAGAATTGGAATTGGTCACGGTCAAATGAACGAGAAGGAACTCGAACCGGTTATGGTTGGGTTCATCAAAGGAGAAATTGACATCCTTTTGAGCACAACAATTGTTGAAAGCGGTCTCGATATTTCAAATGCCAATACCATGATCATCGAAAATGCGGATCGCCTTGGACTCGCTCAACTTTATCAGCTGAGAGGTCGTGTAGGTCGATCTGATCGGCAAGCTTATGCCCTCTTTTTACATGGAAAGAACTTAGACTCCACGATCATTGATCCCAAAGAAACCCAAGAGGAATCGTATGGGAATTCTAAGAAGAAAACCATGTCGGAAAACGCCTTGGCTCGGCTAAAGGCCCTTCAAGAGTTCTCATCTTTGGGTTCCGGCTATTCACTTGCCTTTCGAGACCTTCAAATAAGGGGAGCGGGTGAGCTTCTCGGAGCCAAACAGAGTGGAACCATGGTCCAAGTCGGCTATGAACTCTATACGCAGTTGATCAATGAAGCTGTATTTGCCCTCAAGAATTCGGTCGATGGCGAATCCAACGCTGGCGATCCGGGCAAGGACCCACTAGAATCGTTGACTCCGCTTCCTGTGTTTGAAGTTCCGGTCATAGCTCTTTTGCCCGACACCTATATTCAAGATCACGCGCAACGGCTTTACTATTACCAACAAATGATGTCATCCAGAGACCACGTTAAGCTTGGTGAAGTTCAAAGTGAAATAGAAGACCGGTACGGACGATCTCCGCATACAGTCAGCAACGCATTTGCCATCATGTCGTTACGAATAACCGCCCACTCCCTTGGTCTCGATAAATTGGATGCCCGACAAGGCCGAATCGCTTGTTCATTCAAACAAACGGCGGACGTTCCTCCGAGGTTGTTCACCATGATTCCCAAATACAATAAGTCAGCATATATGACGCGAGACACGTTTATTTGGCCGTTCGGTAGCCCACCAATTGAAGCTATTGAAGACATGTTTCGCGCAATGACAGAGTGCTTCGCCCAGATTGAACATCATCGCCAAATGATCCCGCAGTAAAACTTGGTAAATTGCCCTGAGGATGGCCCTTCGAGATTCCAACTATTATTGAGGGATACCAATGACACTTAACAGCTTAGCTACATGGAAGGACGTTTTTTTTAAGCGAGGATGGATCGACTCAGACGGTCACGTTCAACAACCAGTGAACGCTCGCCAAGCGACAATCCAACTCGGAACCATGGAATATAAGCTATCTGATATCTCTGGTCATGATGAAGACACCATTGAATTTACAAAAGGAAGTCTAATTGACACCTATTTGTGGAGC
>JAYUOQ010000459.1:0-2858 GCA_043760685.1 Armatimonadota bacterium
CACCATATCGCTGACAGTAGACCATACGCCCGGAAGGACGTCACCGATCTGTTGGAGGAGTTGCATTTGGTTCATTGATTGGCCTTAGAGCTGGATTGGATCCGTAATTGAGAAAACGTATTTTCTGCCGTTCATCATTGGTCGCCCTTTATATTTGGGAACGTTACCGATGAGCAGCGTCAAATCTTTTTGAGTGTCTTGATCGAGTTTTATGACGTCCCCGACCTTTATTTGGTAGAAATCTTCGAAAGCCATGATCGACTTGCCGAGCAAAACGGAAAGGTCCAAAGTTGAACTTGTGACTTGGCTCGTCATCAATCGTCTGGTTTGAGGATTATGTCGACGGCTTGAGCTAGCAAACCATTTTTGAGCACTGAGCTTTACCGTAATTGGCTTAAGAACCAAGTAAGGAATACAAAGACTCATGGCGGTTCTCACTTCACCGATTTTGACCTCAAAGAGAATGACTAGGACAATATCGTTTGGTGGAGCAACGCTGACAAATTGACTGCTTGTTTCAATTCCGTCTACGGTTGGAGTCACAACAACGACCGCTTCCCATGCCTGCTTTAGGGCACCAAGAATTCGATCGAGAATTGATTTGACTAGTGGCTTCTCGATTTCAGTCAGCTGGTTTCTCTCGATTGGTCGCCCTGGGCCACCAAGCATTTTGTCGACAAGGGCGAAAATGAGACTTGTTTCCATCTCAATAACGACTTGTCCCGAGAGAGGTGGGAGGGAAACGATTCCAAAAACGGAGGCGCTAATCGAACGAAGATATTCATCGTAGGGAATTTGCTCCATCGAGATCATTTCGACGCTGATTGCTGAACGAGTTAAAGCTGAAATTGAGGAACCGGTTGCACGAGCGAACGTATCGTGGAGCATTCCGAGAGTTCTTAGTTGGTCTTTACTAAGCTTATCCGGTCTACGAAAGTCGTACAGTTCGTAAGAAATTGACGTCGAATGGCTCATTCGACGACCACCAATTGGCTCGGCCTTTTTGGGAGCGGGACCGCCACCAGAACCAGCCGGCGACGCCGGTGCGCCAACCTCGTTGCTGAGTGAACTAAGCAGCTGTTCTATTTCTGATTGTGAGAGAATGTCTGACAAATTCGATTTCCTTTTGGTTCTTCCAAGAAATCAAATCGGCTAATTTGCCAAGTTCTTAAGGGGGGAAAGTAAAAAACCTGAAGTATTTCTCCAGGTTTTTTGATGCTATTGAGTGGCAAGGGCCTTGAAAAAGACCTTATATATCGGTCCTTCCGCAGAATCCCAATCATTGGGAATCTTTTCTGGCTTCTTCGCCTTACCCTGTTCTGCATCTTTCTCAGTTTCGTCCGCAGATGTTTCGTGGTCAGACTTTTCAGATTTGTCGGACTTTTCGTCCTTCTTCTTTTCTTCGTCCTTACCTGCTTCTTTTTTATGCTCTTCGTTTGCGTGGAAAATCTTATTAAGCGCAGCTGCAACACGAATCTTCAGCTTTTTGACTTGTGCCTCGGTTACAACTTCTTCTGGCTTTGTATTTTTAAGAATCGAATTGATCGCATCGCATATTTCAGCGTTATGATGTTCGACTTCTTCTGCCTTGAACTTTTCTCCGCCTTTCAGGGCGATTTTTGCCCGAACATAAGTTCGACCATCGAGCATATTAACAATAAACTCGTCTGGGAGCAAGATCTCTTCCTTGCCAAGCTTAACTTCGGTCTTCTCAGGCCCTTTGCCTTTCTTCATCATGAAGAACCCTCCTCCACCAATCAAAACTACTAATGCGAGAATGATTGGTAGTTTGCCGCCTTTTTTCTTTGGGGCATCATCTTTTACTTCTTCGGACATACTTTCCTCCAAGATAAATTCTCGGAAGACCGAATGGCTTAACTCTAGGTGTTATTGCTCTTTAATTGGTTCGAGCAACATTTCTTTGGTGAAGATGAAGTCATCACGATCGTAGTTTGCCAATTCAAAGTCTTTGCGAAGCACAATCGCTCCGGTTGGGCATGCATCTTGGCAATACCCACAAAAGATGCAACGGATCATGTTGATCTCGTACCGGACTGCATATCGTTCGCCGGGACTATATCGCTCTTCGTCGGTGTTTTCGGCAGCTACAACATTAATGCACTTTGCGGGGCATGCACCCGCACACAAGGAGCATCCAATACACTTTTCGAGGCCGCTGTCGTAGCGGGTGAGAACGTGGCGCCATCTTGTTCTTTCAAATTGCTCCCGCTTTTCTTCGGGATACATGATCGTTTCTTTGACGTGTCCAAGTCGCTTTCCGGTAATTCCCATGCCGTCAGCAAGCGGCTTGATGACTTTATCAAGGAGTGACATTAGACTGACATTACCTCTTGAGGCGTTGGGTTCAATTCGATCAATCTGAGTTCACTCATCGTCTTGGCTCGACCACGCTTGATCTTCTCTTGAAGCTTCATGATGCCGTAAATAAGCGCATCGGGGGAAGGTGGGCAACCTGGAACATAAACGTCAACTGGGACCACCTGATCGGCGCCCTGAACGATTGCGTAGTTATTATAAACGCCACCTGAAGAAGCACAAGCACCCATTGAGATAACCCACTTAGGTTCTGGCATTTGATCGTAAATTTGTCGAAGAACAGGAGCCATTTTCTTGCTGAGTCGGCCAGCAATGATCATTACGTCGGCTTGGCGCGGAGTTGCGCGGAAGGCTTCTGATCCGAAGCGAGCAATGTCAAATCGCGGATCTGCCGCGCTCATCATTTCGATCGCGCAGCAAGCAAGTCCAAAGGTGACCGGCCAGAGTGAATTGGCTCTCGCTTGTCCAACCAGTGTTTCCAACGAAGTGACAATAAAGTTGCCACCTTTCTCAGCACCAGG
>JAYUOQ010000460.1:0-2855 GCA_043760685.1 Armatimonadota bacterium
CTTGAAGATGCAATCCGGCGATTTGGTCCTTGTCAAAGTCAAGCTCGGCCTTCCGTTGTCGATTAATGGTCGTTCGATTCTGACCCCTGACATTGAAACAAGCAACGGAGTCATTCATACGGTGAGTTCAGTCATGATTCCTCCAGTCAAATCTTCAAAATCACCATTGTCTTTACTCAATCAATAACGGGTGTGACCAGTTTTTCGATCTTAAATTTTCCGCCCTTGGCGCTGCCATAAAATCGCATTCGATAATTACCGTCCTTTGTGGCTCTGAAAAAGCGTGATCCACCGGGGACCAAGAAGTAAGTTAGTTGCACGTTAACCCCTTCCGGGTCAGCAATAGATACATTTGACGTTGCTGAAGTACCGACCATGTGATAATTCGTGCCTTTTTCCAATGTCACTTCATAGACCGTCGATAGACCTTCGCTTTCGGTGACTGTCACGGCCGACCCAACTTTGATTGGAATTGGCTTTATGCTAGAGAATTCAAGTGAATATTCTCCGCTTCCGCCTCGCCCAGCGCTACTAACTGTCATCACAAATGTGTGAGGCTCATCAAAATTTAAGACTGCCATTGGACGGTGATTCGCACTGTCTTGATATTGCCAACGCCTCAAATCGTCTTGAATAAGATCCATTGTCACCTCCATTTGAGAAGACTGGGCAATTATTCTTTGGATCTCCATTCTCTTGCCCGTGAAGGAGTAAACCTTCGCCTCGCCAATTCCAAGTTTGTCTGTCTCCTTCTCGCCTAATTTGAGGGCGGGAAATTTTGTTGAATTAGTGATTTTGTAGGTACCAGGCTCACTGCTTGAATTGCAAATTACAACACTAACGGTTCCTTCACCAGGAAAAAATCGTAAGCCATCCGATGCATCATTCGATTTGATTGGCACCCATATTAACGAATTTGTACTGCCTTGATTGTTTGGTTTAGGCTTTGGAATATTGAGCTGCTCCTCAAAAAACTGAGGAAGGATTACTTTTGATCGAAGAGCGGTTCCGACCTTAACTTCGTATTGAAGAATCCTTTGCCGACCAGGCAATAAATTGACCGTTGCTTCGCCATCAATCCCAATTTTGTCTACACCAATTTCGTCAAAGCAAACTCCGAAAGTCCAAGGTCCCTCGCCAGAATAGGAGGAGGTACCGCATCTAAGGAGATAGGTTCCGGACTGTTTCGCGAGAAAAACGAAGTCCCCAGTTACAGCTTGCATATCTTCCTGATCCAATTCAGGAACTCCACTCGGGCCAATGAGCCTTTGGAAATAAGGGGATATTGTATTGCCCTTTACGACCCTTGGGGCATGGAGTAAGCCATAGTATTTACCCTTTTCAGCTTCAATACTGATATAGAACTCCTGCCCCCGATTAATTGTTCCTTTTGGAAGTTCAAGGAGATTGTTTCCGGGAGCTGGGGTAACACATGTCACCATTTTTGTTCGTAAATTAAATCTGCCACCAGATGTGGAACGGTAGTTTCTCACAACCAGCTTATATTCGCCGTCGTGTTTAACGACGAATGAAACATAGGGCGCTTGCTCCCCCTCATATTGATCATCATTCTCAGTTAAAACTTTGCCATCAGAATCAACCACCGTCATTGCTGGATCAAATGCATCGCTTTCAACAGTTGCAAATACGACTTGCCCTTTCTTAGCTGTAAATTTGGTTTCTACTTTGTCGCCCGGAGTTAGAATCAGGCTCTTCGAACTCCAATTTTGAATCTCTTCGGACTCGTTGCGCTTTCCTGGAAAAATCGACCGACGCATAACCATTTCCTGGTCGCTGTAACCGGTACTTTGACCATATGCTGGTCCGCCTTGTCCAAAAGAGCCACCACCTTGGCTGCCGCCAAAGCCAAAACCGTTACTGCCACCTTGACCACCTTGGCTAGATGCGATTGAAACCAATCCGCAAAAAAGTAAGCCAATGATTACCCTCAAACTCCCCATTACAAAGGGACGTTTCTTCGGGCAGGTGGGTACCTGGTATTTATCCATATTTAGCCTCCTATCTCCGGGAGAATGTGCTTATCCACCCTGAACTTCAATCCTTGAGGTCCGGCGACCACTTTTAGCCTTATTGTTCCGGTTTTCGTTGGCGTAAACCATTGAACGGTTTGCTTGTCAAAGGGAACGGCGACATTTGGAATCTCGTCACCGACTTCATCGAGGATGGTGAACGACAGGTTTTCAGGCGAAAGCAGTTGATATCGGACCCCTTTTTCGACTTTTAAGGCATAGGTCCCGACTGCGGGTCCGTCGCGGTATTCGAAAACCTTTCCTAGTTCGATAGGCTCGGGTTTTGCCCGTTCGAGGGCCAATGAATAAGTTCCGCTTCCGCCACCGGATGGAGAAGATACTTCGACTAAGTACTTCGCCTTTTCGGTATATCGCAATTCTGCGCTAGGAAGGTGAGTCCGTTGGTCAATGTAGTCGGTATCTGACCCATTCATGGAATATAGCTTAAACGTGAGTTCAAATCCAATTGCACTGCCTTTGATTCTTTGAATATCGCCCTTGTTTGCTTCAATCGTGAAAAATTTCGATTCTCCTAACTTTAGGTTGCCGGTTTGAGATGTGTCGTCGATCCACTTTGGGACGTCCATTGCATTGGAAAATGAGACTGAAGTGGGCTCATACGCACCGTTACTGACAATGAGCGTAACTTCGCCTTTGTCTTCGTAGACCCGGATATGTTCGCGGTCATTAAACATGGTCGGAACATAATCGTGGATATCGACTTTCGATCGTTCGCCAGACTTTGAGTCTTCTGCTCCTAGCGCCAAGTAGTGATAGCTCACTTTTTCTGATGAGTTTGAAATGGTTCTGATGATGTCTTCTTTG
>JAYUOQ010000461.1:0-2854 GCA_043760685.1 Armatimonadota bacterium
TTTGGCGTCGTAAGAGATTTGGTCGGACACGGAATCGGCCAAAAACTTCACGATGAACCCCACAACGTTCCGATGTTTGGCAAACCTGGCAAAGGCGAAAAGCTCCGCGAAGGCATGTGCATCTGCATCGAACCAATGATCAACCAAGGTACTCACCGAGTCACTACGTTGAAAGACGGCTGGACGGTGGTAACCGCTGACGACAAGCTTTCTGCTCACTTCGAGCATACAGTAGCGATCACCAAAGCCGGTCCTGTGATCTTAACCACAGAAGATTAAGGCATCACGTTCGATACCTCGACCCTTAGCGGCCAAAGTTCGATTCCGAAAATCTTGTTGCCTAGCGTAGTGTCGAGGTTACAAAATTCTTGAAGCCTCAACGCTACGAGCGATGCTCTGCTCCTCGATATTCGTTGCAATTAATGTCGCTCTAAGGGTTGAGGCATCGCGCTCCCTGACCAATCCCGGATAACATAACTATGTGAGCCGCGATCCCGACAAAGAGTATCTCAGTGGTTGCCTTTTATCCGGCACCGCATCCCTTTTTGTCCTGATCGTTCCCATCATCCTTTGCAACGCTATGGGTCGACAAACCCACGAGATAAACACCAATGCTGGCCTCACCCGAATATTTCTGATATCAACGGGAATTGCCGTCGCTTTTACGCTCCCCATCGTCCGTCGATTCGGTATCGCGCCTGCGTTTGGCGCACTTGGTGGCTTTGCGTGCGGAGGAGCGTATTGGTTCCTGAATCTGCAGCAGACCATTGCGAAGGCTTTCGCGGAGACGGGTCAGGCAACCGAATACCAGGACTCCACCATGTTTGCGGTTCCCTTTGCCTGGTTTGCCATTGGAGCCATCGCAAGTTTGTTGCCACTTTACAAAAACAATCGCATAAATAGTAAAGAATCCTAGTTCGAAATTCCGATTATTTTAACATTGAAAGCACGGATGCTGGAAAGTAACTGATGGGATACAACAACGGAGCACAAGCGTATCGGCAAAATGCCGTAATGGGGGCATCGCCTGTTCAATTGATCGTCATGCTGTATGACGGAGCATTGAGATTCATTGAAGAAGGCAAGCAGGCAATGTTAGCCAAGGACTATGAAACCAAGAACTTGAAATTCCAACGAGCGCAGAAGATTGTCATGGAGCTGATTTCGACGCTCGACATTCGCAACGGAGGCGAAATCGCCACCAATCTGCTTAGCCTCTACACTTTCGTACTCAATGAACTCGTCGAAGGCAATGTCATGGATAAGACCGAGCATATCGACAACGCATTCCGTACTATGAGCGAACTGCGAGAAAGCTGGGTCGAAATTGAGCGAACCCCAAAGACCGGAGCGGAGGTTACGTCTCATGCAGCATGAGGAAATCTCGACTTGGTTCATCTTGACTCTTTCAGCCGAGCAAGCCGCCCTGGATCATGATTTTGAACACCTAGACGCATTGCTCAATCGTCGCGAACAGCTATTGACCCAATGGGACAAATATGGCGCGCAAATCTCCGAACAAGATGTTCCGCAGCTCAAGAGCGCCGAAGAACGCCTCGACTCTGCCTTGCGACGAGTTCGAGATGGCTATGGTCAAGAACTGAGAATGGTTGAACAACGAAAGCTGGCTGTCGGTCGGTACAAAACTGCCTAGCTTAGTAAACTCCTTTGGAAGTACGGGATTCTAAAGAGCCCTTAACGGATGCCTCCGCAGCCCAAATGGCGATAAAGTCGCAGGCTCAAGGTTGCCCAATCGGTCACAATGCTCTTACTGTGGAGGCTCGCCAAAGCCCACTTGCGATTATCTATGCAGCACTCTATTTGTTCTCGAATTACCCCGCCCACTGGACGGGCAGAGTAAAAAGCCTAATCAGGGGTGGCCGAGAGCTGCGAAGCAGCCAAATGCGACCATCTGTGACGACAAGTCACTAACGAGAACTGGGTAATTTTCGGGTGGCACAGGCAGCTCCGCTACGAAGTTGAGAGTTGCCAGTGTAAGACTAACGAGCAAGGTAAAACAATCGCAGAGTGAACCAAGAGGATAAATTCAAAACAAGGAAATCTTGGAACGTACCTGGCCACTCCCATTACCTAACATTCTCCACTTTTCATCGAAAGTCATATCTTAACAATGACGAGATCTGCAAACTCCTAGCCACCTGTATCAATAAGGCATCAACAACTCATAACTTCATCGTGCTTGCTTATGTCTTCATGCACGACCACGTCCATCTCCATCTCCTTATCCGACCGATGAGTGAAATCTATGATATGTCGAAGATCCTCAAGTCGATCAAGCAAGGTCCATCTTGTAGCGCAAAGAGTCGAAGCTGGATAAGCACCGATCTTTGGGAGTGAGGTGGAGGCTATGACCGAAATGTGACAAAGCCAGAGACCCGAGAGAAAATCATCAACTATATTCATCGTAACCCCGTTAAGAAGGGTCTAGTCGAAGAACCCGCTATGTTTCGATGGTCTTCTGCCAATTGGTATTTCAAGGGCGAAGCCGGAGCCATCGAGTGTCATCGCATGGTTGAAGTTGAGTTAGAATGACGAGAGTGGTTAGAATGCCCACTGGTTTCTCATGGTTAACTCTCAGCTGCGCAGGGGTCGCTAACCATGCCACCCGGGTTAGGTTTCACTCGGCTAAACGACCTCGCCCATCAAGTGGCTCGCCGTTCTTGGAATAGTATCGTTCGCGTGTACCTATCAATGTTGCAATAGTTTTGGCCTATGAAGCTGCTTGCAAGAGTTAGAAGTTATGGGTCAAAGAAAATAAAAAAAATATGAAGATTGATAAGTTATGGTATTGTGATTAAGCGATATGAAAATCACAATTTCGAATAAAATAGCG
>JAYUOQ010000462.1:0-21300 GCA_043760685.1 Armatimonadota bacterium
AAGACGTAACGCCCTCGGAGCTAATGGACAAAATTGCGTCTGTATCTGGTGCCGAGTGGGAGAAAAAGGACAATAGCTATTATTTGATCGCGAGTCAAGCATTGCGTGCTCAACAGTTGAAAGCGGGAGATCCTGAACTTATTGCTGCCATAGAAGCAACGATCAATCAGCCACCACCGAAAAAAAAGACGGAAGCCGAAATAGAGGCAACCATCAAAAATGCGGAAAAGAACCAGCAAAATGTTACGAAAATCATGACCGAAATGTTTGGTCAAATGTTTCAAGCGGATGAAGGCGCATTGGAGCTTCTCAGGACTATCGGATCGAAAGACTTGAGCTCAATAGTTGAAGGACGAAGAGTTGTCGTGAGCAGCAATCCAACCCCAATGCAGATCGGAATGTCCGGAAAAGCCATCAATGCCATGCAAGCTTATTTTAAGAAGCTTGCTGCCGCTGAATCCAAAAAAGAAGTCAAGAAGCCGGGCAATGAAGGTTTTGACTTTGGAGCTATGTTGGGGGGCGGTCAAGGATTGAAGAAGCCTGAGTTGGTAAACCAAATCAATACGATTCAAACCGTTTTTCAAATCAACTCTCGTTCAAATCTCTCGATAGAGATTTCGGCGTTCACCCGAGAAGGTGTCGGCGTTTACCGAAGAACCGTCCAATTGCCCATTGTCAATCCGGAAATGGCTCGTCCACCAGTAAAGGGTGAAACGAAGATTGACAGTAGCAGTGTGGCAAAGGAATATGCCCAAGCATTAGAAGACGGGAAGAAAATTGATCCATTCATGGGTATGTTGACTTCCATTCAAACTGGCGGAATTGGTGCAATGTCGATGTTTATGAACCCAGATGGGCCTCCTGGCATGGGAGAAGCACCCGCGAAGGCAATTTCTGCGGCGATGAGAACGCTTATGGGTGATCCGTCTAAGAATGAGCCACTTTCTTTTCTCCTTGGTTCAATCCTTGATCAACAAAAGGCAGAAGGCAAAAACATTATTGCGATGCCATCGGATGACGTCATAACAACACTCTGTGCACTGCTCCCTAAAGAGGGCACGACGGTCGAGGGGCTGATGGATTCAATTGACCGAACGATGACCGAGAAAGTCACAAAGGATGGCACTTGGACAATACTCCAGGCATCGTCTCCATTAGAGCTTAGGTCGGCGTTTTGTAAACGAGACGCATTGACTGCTTTAATCAAGTCAGGAAGCACTAAAGGTTACGTCAACCTAGATGATTGCTCAAAGTTTGCAACGGCACAGGACTCGGCGAGAGGTTCGGAGCTTCTCGGTCTTCCGATTGTCACATCCGTGTTTCGAACGTCCGATTTGGGATCGGCAACAGCGTTGACAAGCCTGGGATTTGATTCCTTGAAGCTCTATGCAACTCTTACTGACTTCCAGAAGCAGGCTCTTGCATCGAAGAAGCCAGTTCCGCTAGCTTCTCTGACGCCTGGACAGACAAACATCCTCAGCCGTATGGTTTACAACTCTTCCATGCCTCCATTTAAGAGTGGAGACGGAATGGGTCTCGAAGCGATGTTAGGCACGGAGGAAGGTGACGCCGACAATATGGGCGGAATGATGACTCTCGGAATGGCGATGGCGGGACCTATGATGTCTGCCTTTGGCATGGGTGACATGACCATGGACTCCGAGCGAACAATTCTTTTACCAAACGGAGTTCCGATTGTTGGCACAATCATGCTGAAATCAATGCCAATGGATGGATTAATGGCGATTGATGGTGCAACTGGAAACAAGATGATTGCAGTTCCTGAAATGCTTGGGATGATGAATAGCGATATGTTTGGGCAGATCCCGGGAATGAAGAGCATGAAACGAACCTTTGACCAATACAAGATGGCAAAGCAGACCACTTACATGTTGTTTTTCCAACTCGGTAAAAACGCCACTTACTTTACGAGTCTCTATGACGTTTGGGTTGATGATTCAAAAACCTATACCAAGGAACAGTTGCCCGACAAAATCAAGGAACGACTTGAATCAATGAGTAAGATTGCGCTGCCGGGGAATGACACAATTCCGCCTCCACCAGCCGCGACTAATAACCGCTAAAGCCCGATCATTTTGGCAGCCATCTTGACCCGAACGTCATCCGGGTTAATGGTCTTCGCTTTTACTATGTCGACTTTTGCAAGTTCGACCTTTTTAAGCGCCAGATAGACATTGGCTCGATCCACTAAGTATCGAGCCGATTTTGGAACCCCTTCAACCGCCATGGTAGAAAACTCTAGTGCTTTGTCGTAATAGATCTGGGACCGCTTTTTGGCTGCCTCGGCGCCAGTCATGTCGTTAGCTTGGCTGAGCGAGTTAAAGTTGGCAATTTCTTCGGCAGCCAGATCAAGAGTGACTTCTGACAACAGCGCGGCAGATTCAAATGCGGTCAATTCGACCTCACTTGTCCCTTTGTCCTTGTCAATTCTCTTGTTTAACACTGCTTGCTCAAGGCGTTCGGAAGCACGGACTTTGTCTTCGAGAAGCATGTAGCATTTGCCCGCTCCGAAAAAACCTCTCACCTTGCTCGGATCAAAGATATTCATCGCGTCAAAGTATTTGACGGCTTCACGAAGTTTGTCTTTATCGGAGCTCGTTACTTCGCCGTCGGAATCAGCTCGCTGAAAGATTTCGTAGGCTAGGGTTGCAGCTTTGTTGTTGGCATTCGCATAGTCGTTTGGACTTCGAATGAGATCAATTCCACTCGGGTTTTCGACTTTACGATCTGAGAAGAATAGAATCACGCCTAATGCTACAACCGCCGCAAAACCGATCAACCAGTTCTTCATATTAACCCGCTACAACAATATTAACCAATCTTCCCGGAATGACAATCACTTTCTTTACTTCTTTGCCTTCGGTGTAGATTAAAACCTTTTCACTCGCCATTGCCAAAGCTTTCACTTTTTCGTCATCAGTTCCGGCACTAACTTGGAGCGTATCCCTCAGTTTTCCGTTGACTTGAACGGCAATGGTGACTTCGCTCTCTTTCGCCAATTCTTCTCTGTAGGTTGGCCAATTGGCATGATAGGTAAAGCCTTCTTTGCCTAAACTTTCCCATATCTCGTCGGCAGAGTGGGGTGCTCCGACCGAGACCAGCAAAATCAGAGTCTCCAATGCTTCCGAAAAAGCGAGGGTCATGGAGCGCTCATTTTCAATTCGCTTCCGGGCAAAATCCAAGCTCTCATTCAGCTCATTAACATATTTCATGAGCCATGAGACGTAAGTGTTGTAGCCAAAATCTTCGAGGTCTCCTGTACAGTTTCGAATTGCCTGGTGAGTACTGCGGCGAATCTTCTTCGATAGATCATCCAGTTCTTCAAACGGAAGGACATCTTTCCATCCTTCGACAAAATATGGCTTAATTTCCGATGCAAATTTAAAAACTCTCGAAAGGAATCGAACCATCCCTTGAATCCCTTCATTGGACCACTGTACGTCAGCATGAAAGGGAGCAACGAAAAGAAGGTACATCCGCAAGGCGTCGGCGCCATAGCTCTCGACTGCTTCATCGGGAGTAACGACGTTCCCCTTTGACTTTGACATCCTGACCCAGCGCCAGTTTAGATCTTCTTCGGGCAGTAACTTTGCTTCCTCGAAAGATACGAGAACACCGTCTTCACCAACTTCAAGTCGTTCTCCTTCGCGGACTTTTCGGTAAGGAGTTGAGGCAAGGACTTGACCTTGATTCTTGAGGGTTGCAAACGGTTCTTGAACCTGGACGTAGCCCGCATCATACAAAACTCGAGTCCAGAAACGAGCATAAAGGAGGTGCATTACGGCATGCTCAGCACCGCCAACGTAGCAATCCACCGGCATCCAATAGTTAACACTTTCAGGGCTCCACGCTTTCTCGAAGTTCTCGGGATCGCAGAATCGCAAAAAGTACCACGATGAGCAGGCGAATCCGCCCATGGTATCGGTTTCTCGCCTCGCAAGTCGTCCATCGCTGTCTACGCAGTTAACAAACTCCTCGATGTGAGCCAGAGGCGAAGTTCCGTCTCCGCTAGGTTCGTAGTGATCGACAAATGGAAGTTCGACTGGCAATGCGTTGAGCGGCACCAGTTCTTCGTCTCCGTCCTTGGTATGCACAACCGGAATTGGGCAACCCCAATATCGCTGTCTAGAGATCAGCCAGTCGCGGAGTTTGTACTGAATTTTTCGGTTCCCAATTCCGTCCGCTTCAAGTCGCATACCCAAGTTTTGTTGGGCATCGGCGACGGATTGACCGTCGTAATAACTTGAGTTAACCAATGTTCCATCTTTGGTTTCAAGTGCCTTTCCTTCTGCATGGCTCTTTTCTACTTCGGCAATTCCTCCCTCCCCGACGATTACGGGAATGATTTCTAATCCGAATTTCCTGGCAAAGTCGAAGTCTCGTTGATCATGTCCCGGAACAGCCATGATTCCGCCGGTTCCGTAGGTTGCTAAGACATAGTCAGCGATCCATATTGGGATGTGCTTTCCGGTCAACGGATGAACAGCATAGGCTCCGGTGAAGACACCGGTCTTCTCTCGGTTATCAGCAGTTCGGTCCATGTCACTCATCAGCTTTGATTGAGCTTGGTAATCGGCAATTCGCTGCCGGTCCTCGGGACCTATTGGGAGCAATTCGAGCAAAGCGTGTTCTGGTGCTAAGACGCAAAACGAAACCCCAAAGATCGTGTCCACTCGTGTCGTGAAGACATCGAAGTGCATTGCCCGTTGGAAACCTGGCTTATCCGAGTCGAGGTCGTATACTTCTTTCTCGCCAACTCCGGCAACCGCAAAGGTGAACTGGCAGCCTTCGCTTCGCCCAATCCAGTTTCGTTGCATCGCTTTGATGCCGTCGGGCCAGTTAACGGTGTCCAATCCATCGATCAACTGTTGGGCATAGTCAGTGATCTTGAAGTACCACTGCGGAATCCATTTCTTCTCAACGATTGCGCCCGAGCGTTCGGCGCGACCAGCTACTACTTCTTCATCGGCTAAAACGGTCTTGTCGACTGGATCCCAGTTGACTGCGCCTAGTTTCCGGAAGGCTAATCCTCGCTCGTATAAAACCTCGAAAATCCATTGAGTCCATTTGTAGTAGCTTGGGTCAGAACTCTTAAATGATCTTGACCAATCGAAGCCAATGCCAATAAGATCCATTTGCCGCTTATAATTGGCGGCATAGTTCTCGATCATTGGGGCAGGATGGCTTTTGCGCTTAATCGCTTCGTTTTCGGCAGGCAAACCAAATGCGTCAAAACCCATTGGGTGCAAGACGTTGTAGCCTTGCATGAACTTCATTCGGCAGGTTACATCGGGTGGAACGTAGTTTCTTGCATGCCCAACACTAAGACCAGCCCCGCTTGGATACGGAAAGAATTCTAGACCGTAGAATTTGGGTCTCCCTTCATCCTCTCGAGTTTTGAAGAGATCGGCTTTGAGCCACCTCTCTCGCCACTTGGCTTCGAACTCGGCTGGCAGGTATTTATCGAACATTTGAACCTATTAGGGTACCAGAGCGATAGTGCCGGAGTTTGAAATCCTTATTCGCTTTGCTCAATCGACTCACCCGTTTCGCCCATATGATGAGGCTATTCAGAAAGGAATGGGCTCAACGACCTCTCTGTCCAAAGAGGTATTCCGCTTCGCGGAAGTTCCCGGACCACACCTTAGAAATCAACTGGTCGAAGGTAGTACTCGTTGATGGCAGTATTACTGAGCATCGCAACGGTTGGGAGTTTTCGTTTCCAGTGGGTGCTGCTCACGCGTTTCCAGACGATATCCACTTTGTCGGCAGGAAACCCGATCGCGATAATCGCGGCTCTTGAGTAACCTTGAACAACGTAGTGCAAAATCCGGTCGGCCTTGAGATAGGAAATTCCGAAGTCGGATTCGTCGGTTTGACCCTTGACAAGGTCTGCCGTGGCTGGCTTATTGATGATGACACTGGGGACGCCGAGCGCTTCAGCAAGATCCCAGACTTGGGTCTTGAACAGATCGCCCAAGGGATTGATCGGCGGAGCGTCGTCGGCGTGCCAGGTGTAATAGCCAAACAAACGTTCGCTCTTGTTTCCGGTACCAATCGGAATACCGCCAACCTCCGCGCTTTGGTCGAAAAGGACGATCATTCTTGATCTTGCGCAGATGTTGCCGAGGCGTTGGGGCGAAATATCTTGGTCAAGTGCAGAGTAACCATCGACCATTCCCGTAATGGGGATGGTTTGAACTTGAATTCCGATGTCGTCGACAACTAGTTGGGCATGATCGAGGCTTTCTTGGCTGGAGATTTTGTAGGGCATTCGGAAGGCAAAGGTGTTCTCTGGACCGAAAGCCCGCGCACAGAGGTACGCGACGACGGCAGAATCGACGCCGCCGGATAAGCCGAGGACGACTTTTTTCATGTTCCGGCGCCGGATGACTTCGTCTTTGAGGAAGCCCACAAGCCAATCCGCAACTTGGTTGGCGTTGATCGCCAGCGGATTTGGGTCCAGTTCGGAAATCTTTGGGGCACGAATGACCGGGAGCGACATCTCGGTTAGTTTACAGTCTGGAGTTAGGAGTTTGGAGTGTTTAACAACCGATGAACTAACGCACACGGGGCCGTTACCCCATTAATCGACTTATGGTTTCGGGGGTTCGCGGCGCATGAGGACGAGGTCG
Organism: Armatimonadota bacterium; assembly: GCA_043760685.1. Classification (GTDB taxonomy): domain Bacteria; phylum Armatimonadota; class Fimbriimonadia; order Fimbriimonadales; family Fimbriimonadaceae; genus Fimbriimonas. The sequence continues at coordinate 6,657 of JAYUOQ010000462.1, forward strand.
CGTTGGACATAAAGGGGGATGCAGGGAGCATTGCCTTCAATTATTAAGGCTGCTGCCTTGATGTTTTTCGCAGTATTTTCTCCTCTCTGAGCAGCTTCAACTAGTTTGTCGACTTCAGGCATATTGAATCCGGAGTGGTTTTCGCTGCTCTTAGAGTGGAATAGCATTGGAATGGTGTTAAGCGGTCCATCGAAGTCTGGTTGCCAACCGGTGAAGAGGATTGGGATTTCGCCCTTTGCATTCATCTCCAGCATTGCACCACTAGGCATTGCGCGACCCTGAATATCCATGCCCTGCTTGCGAAGAGTGGTTACGATTCCTTCGACGGTTGGGTTTTGCATTCCAATCTCCGCAAACGTAATCTCAAAGTGTTCTTTTCCAGTTTTCCACCTCATTGAATAAACCAAAGGGGGTGGCGGTTCAATTCCTGAAAGCTCAAGAAACGATTTAGCGGGGCGAACATGATCACCAAGCAGCTTCGTAAAATCTAGATCGCGGTGTATATCGGTTCCCATATCGTGTCGAACGCCAGCATGCAGGTCGGGCTTGGTTTTCGGATTGAATTGAAGATAGACCAATGTCGTTGGGCCGCCTTTAGTTAGGCTTTTGTGTCCCTTTACCACGCCAATCTCGTGGGCGGCAAACATCGCATAATCTGCTCCACCGGTGTCGAACAGGTTGCGACGATTGGCTGAGTCGCCGCTGAAACGAAACTTGAGAATTTCGTTGGTGTCCTTTTGTTTGAGAGTCCATTCGGCACCGGGTGAAACCTTATCGAGCGTCCAGTTCCCTGCCCCATTCCCAGTCGAATATTTATCGAGTGGTTTTCGCATTTCGACAAGTTTGTGGTTAACGACTCCAAACGCGTTATTCTTGAGCTTTTCGGCATAAGCTTGGTCGGGTGAATCAAGATGAATTTCGAGTGTGCCGTCTGGCTTGATTTCGATACCCTCAACCGTTTTTGCGGAGCCGTTGATGAAGTTCTTGCTACCCTTTATTTGGGATGAAAACTGGTTACCGACGGTTGAAAGTGTTTCTGAGCAGAGACACCTCTCAAGGGTGAATCGGATATCCTGCGCGGTGACAGGATCGCCATTTGTAAATGTTGATTTGTTTAACTTTAAGACAAAATTCTTACTATCTTCGGTCTTGATTTCACAAAGCTTTCCGATGGACGGATAGAGGTAAGAAAGGACAGTTCCCGTCGTCCAGTCTTGGACAGCGGCGGGGTCGAGCGTCTTGACATCGTAGCGAGTCAGCCAAACATATTCATTGGCGGCACTGCCACTGGGGCGGGCGGAAAACTTGCTGCACCCGGTGAGGGCTAAGGCAAGGCAAAAGGTCAGGAAAAGCCAGCGGCGCATAGGAAGATGATACTCATCTGACACAGTTCAAATTTCGCAATCTGTTATTGAGAACCCCACCCCCTCCGTCTCGCCTTTCATCAGCCCAAAAAGTCAATGGTATTAACGGCGAGCCACCTCCCCGGATGGAGGAGCGTGGTTAAGTCCTATCCCCAAATTAGTCCGCAATTACGGACGCGAATTCAGACTCTCCTATTTCAGGTCGGTTCCGGCTGCACCTTCGGGAGTCAAGTTGGGGTCAGTACAGTTCATGTGATTAACCGTCATTCGTGATGCGGAAATATGTTTGGCGTGGGTATCGACAAAGGCTACATTTCGGCTCCCTTCGAATACTCCTGGGCCAATCGAGAATCCCACATTTTTGCCCCATGGACCAACGGGTCCGTTCGTTCCTTTGTTATGCGAATTGATCCACTCATAGACCATAACCTTTGAAGTTTGGTTTTGAACTTCCGTCGCAGAAACTGACACACAAGTTCCAGGCGGACATTGAACATCTCCAGCGAGTTGGACAAGATTGGTTACGGTCTGCAAGAACGACCAAGGTCGATACAAAGAACTCACGTAGCTGTATGAGGTGTGGTCGAACGATGACTTTGTTGGGTCTGATGGACAGTAGAGCAATCCCGAAATAGAAGTCATATCATAGCCACCCGGAGTGGTTTGCTTCAATGCAATCCCCAAGTAAGGCATGATTGGAACTCGAAATCTTCGTCCAGTCCAAAGTCCAGTCACGTTGGTATTTGGAAAATAGTCATCATAATCGGACTGATAGAGCACCATGGCCGTGCCGATGTTCTTCAGATTTGAAAGACAAGAGGTTTTCTTTGCGGCCTCTTTGGCCTGAGCAAAGACTGGGAACAGAATCGCAGCCAAAATGGCGATGATTGTGATGACAACCAGCAATTCAATTAAAGTAAAAGCTCTCCGAATCATAAAGTAATTTTCCCGAACTGACCTCGAACCTACCACAAACGTGTTTCTAGGGGTTATAATCCGTCACACTTCCATCAGAAATTAGGAGAAATAATTGGCAGGAGTCGCATTTCGAAATATTAGTAAGGTTTTTGGCAAAGACGTCAAAGCCGTTGACAACCTCAACTTAGACATCAAAGACAAGGAATTCATGGTTCTTGTCGGACCATCGGGCTGTGGCAAAACTACTGCCCTTCGCATGATTGCAGGTCTAGAGGAAGCAACGGATGGAGACATCATGATCGGCGACGTGCGCGTCAATGATGTGCCGCCAAAGGACAGAGACATTGCCATGGTTTTTCAAAACTATGCGCTCTATCCGCATATGAACGTCTATGACAATATTGCTTTTGGTTTGCGCCTCCGAGAACTAAAGGGATTCTTCTGGCAGCTTTCTCATTCTGCCGAAGCGAAGAGAATTAAAGAAGATATTGATAACCGAGTCAAAGAAGCGGCTCGAATGCTCGACATCGAGAAGTATTTGGGTCGAAGACCAAAAGAACTTTCTGGTGGTCAGCGACAACGAGTGGCTTTGGCTCGTGCAATTGTCCGAAAGCCTAAGGTGTTCTTGATGGACGAACCGCTTTCGAACCTTGATGCCAAGCTTCGAGTTCAAACACGTTACGAACTGATTTCCTTGCACAGAAAACTCGGAATTACGACCGTCTACGTCACTCATGACCAAGTCGAGGCAATGACGATGGGCGAGCGAATGGCGATTATGAAAGATGGGGTCCTTCAGCAATGTGATCGACCTGAACTAGTCTATGCTCATCCGGCAAACAAATTTGTAGCTGGATTCATTGGCTCTCCTCCAATGAACTTCTTGGAAGCATCTATCATAGGCGGAAAAATTGATGCGGGAGCAATTGTGCTTCCGATCATCGGAAACGATGCTGCGAAGGCGTATGAGGGCAAGAAAGTAATACTTGGCATTCGCCCTGAAGAGATTTATGACAAGAGTGTTCCTTCCAACATGACCCCATCGCCAGATAACACAATCAAAGCGACCGTCGACGTTATGGAACCCCTCGGACATGAGTATGTTGCTTACCTCAAAGTTGGCGATATCAAGCTTGTTGCTTCAATCGACAAAGAAACGAAGTTGAAGCCATTGACAGAAGCAGAGTTTTGCATTAACTTGGAAAGACTCCATATTTTTGATGCCGACACCGATCAAGCTGTTTGCTAAGTTAGCTTTCACCAATTAGCCAAAGAAGCCTCGGTCAAATGTTTGTTCGGGGCTTTTTCGTGCCTCGCCAAAAAGGTCCAAAGCAAGCTTTCGTTGAACATAATGGTCAACGATTGGGGCAGGATATCCGCCCATCAGTGCTTCCATTTCGCTTGGCTGGTGAATGGATCTGCTATCCAAATCAGCCAGTTCTGGTACCCATTCGCGGATGAACTTCCCTTCGGTGTCAAATTTTTGGCTCTGTAAGGAGGGGTTGAAGATTCTAAAGTATGGTTGAGCATCGCAGCCAACGCTTGCCGCCCATTGCCAGCCACCATTGTTTGATGCCAAGTCAAAGTCAAGCAAGTGTGCCGCAAAATATGCCTCGCCTTTTCGGTAGTCAACCAGCAAATCCTTAGTGAGGAACGACGCTACGATCATGCGAAGGCGATTATGCATCCAGCCCGTCTCGGCGAAGCAACGCATGGCTGCGTCGATGATTGGGTAGCCGGTTTGACCCTGCTTCCAGGCTTTGAAGTGTTCGTCTAATCCCGGCCAGACCATATCCTTGTAGAGAGGGTCGAATGGAGTAGATATAACTTGGGGATTTGCGGCGAGGATATCTTGATAGAATTCCCTCCAAATCAGCTCAGTGAGCCATTTCTTAGCGCCTTCTGAGTTGTGGCTCAATGCGGTTCGGATCGCTTCTCGAATGGAAACCGTGCCAAATCGGAGGTGGACGGAAAGGAAGCTAGTCCCTTCCATACTGGGGATGTCACGAGCTAATGAATATTGGTCGATGCGTTCTTCAAAACTCTGCAATGCAGCCACGCCGGCGGCTTCGCCAGGCGAGAGCCAAGGGTCATCTCGGGTAAATCCAATTTGAGAATAGCTGAGATCAATTGAATTCCCGGCGAGAAGGTCATGCCTCATCAGCTTTGACAAATCGGGGTCATACTCTTTGGCGTCTTCGGTGGGATCAAACAAATCGAGCCATCGTCGAGAGAACGGCGTGAAAACTCGGAACGACGTTTGGGATTGAGTAAGCACCTCGCCATTTTCAAAGATCACTTGATCCTTGACGGTTTGAAAAGCTATCCCTTGGTTTGACAACACTGAGTGAACCTTGTGGTCCCGCTCGAGAGCGTAAGGCTCAAAGTCTCGTGCAGTAATCACGGCTTGAACTTCTAACTGGGCTGCGAGCGGAGGAATTACTTGGGCTGGGTCTCCGCAAAGGACAATAAGCGATGAACCTTGTTCACGAAGTCCGGCATCGACCTCGGCAAGGGATTGCATGATGAACGTAACCCGGCGGTCAGACTTGTTTTCAAGCTGATCCAAGATGACGGTGTCAAAGACAAAAACAACGGCCACTTCGTCGTGGTTTGAACACGCCTCAAAGAGTGCACGATGATCGCTTAGCCGTAAGTCTCTTCGAATCCAACACAATGCTCGGCTCATGTTTTGCTTCTACGTACCGGATTGGCAAAGGTACGCTTTCATTTGTGCAGGAGCGATTTCACGAACACCTTCAAACGACCAGCCTCATCGCTCCGGGAGCCAAAGTCCTTGTTGGATATAGTGGCGGAGCGGATAGTACTTGTCTTCTCCACTTGCTGAAGGAATGTGGCTACGACGTAGTTGCCGCTCACCTTCACCATGGGCAAAGACCCGAAGCAGACAAGGAATTGAAGCTTTGCGAGGCATTTTGCCAAGAACTGGATGTTCCATTTGCATCGGGGAAAGCCGACGTTCCAAGGATGGCTAATGACCTCAAAATTGGAATCGAAGAAGCCGGTCGAATGGCGCGGTACAACTTTTTGGAGCATGCGGCAAGAAGGCTTGACTGTGACTTGATTGCGACGGCGCATACTCTCACTGATCATGTTGAAACTGTGTTGCTCAACCTGGTGAGAGGAACCGGACCGACGGGATTAACCGGAATACCGGCTGTTCGACAGAATATTGTTCGTCCGCTATTGAGCTTTAATCGTGAAGAGACGACAAAGTATTGCCTGGACCGTGGACTTTGGTTTCATAACGATCCAGGAAACGAGAATGTTGACTTTTCAAGGGTTAGGATTCGAAGTAGGGTCACCCCAGAGCTGTCGGCCATCAACCCAAATTTTGAGCAAGCTATTGTCCGATGCGCGAACATCATTGATGAAGAAGATCGCTTTCTTAATGGTGCTGCGGCGGCCGCGCTTGAACAATCAGAGATTCCGCTAAACGGTGAGCTAGCATTCTTGACCAAGGATTTAGAAATTGCTTTTTCAAAATCTCATCTGACAAGCTTGCCTCCCGTCCTCTTCAAACGCGCTGTTCGGCTTGCTTTTCAGTCCCTCGGTGCCCCATTGGACTATAATCAGACCGAAGCCATTGCCCACTCCATTGGTCAGCCAAAGGGATCCTTGACCGCCGATGGCGGCGAAGTGATCGGCGAGTGGGATGAGGAAAAGATTCATTTCCGGGTACTACGACCTACCGAGCCATTTCGGTTTGGCATCACTTGTCCAGGTGAAACCGAGAGCGCAGAATTTGGATGGAAAATTACCGCCAGAATCCGAACGGCAGAAAATGTCCCTCAAGTTCGAGCGGCCATGTCCGTAGAATTACCAAAATTACAGATTCAAGGTGACTTGTATTTTCGTTCTTGCCAACCTGGTGATTCTATGCAACCTTTTGGATTCGAAGGAACTAGAAAACTGAGTGACTTGTTATCTGAATCAAGACTTACTCCGGCTGCCAGAGTCAGATTGCCCCTCATTTGTGATTTTCTTGGGCCAATTTGGGCACCGGGAGTATGTTTATCGAACAGAATGTATATGAGTGTCGAATGCGAATCAGTTGTTGAACTGACATTTGAACCTATAAATTAAGAGGTGTTCACCGTAACGCCGAGCAGTGGGAATGCGTATTTACTGCATAGACCCGTTTTGGAGAAAGATTGAGAAATAATAGCAGCCGCAACGCCGTATTCATTGTTGTTACCCTTATTTTAGTAGGTTTCATCGTGCTAAGCATCTTGACGCCAGAAAGGTTTTCTGGGCGTGGCGGTAGCAAGACTGTAGAGCTGTCTATTACTGCATTGACTAGCAAAGTCGAAGAAGACAAGGTAGCAGACGCAAAATGGCAAGGGTCGGAGATCACTGGAAAGCTCGATACTGGTGAATCCTACGAATGTACGTTTATCGACTACACAAATCCAAACGCTAGCGCCTTTATTGCCTCGCTCAACAAGCACAAAGTTGATACTAAATTCCTTGGTCCCGGACCAGGCTCAACAATCAGCGGTGTTGCAGCGGTCATCCTTCCAACCTTAATCTTTGTTGCGGTCATCTACTTCTTTATCTCACGAATGGCGCAGGCCTCTGGCTCCCAAGCAATGAATTTTGGCAAGAGCAAGGCTCGACGTGTCGGTGAAAGCGGTCCAAAAGTAACCTTTGATGATGTCGCTGGAATTGACGAAGCGAAGCAAGAACTGTTTGAGGTTGTTGACTTCCTCAAGAATACGAAGAAGTATGCTGCACTTGGGGCCAAGATTCCGAAGGGAATTCTTTTGACCGGACCTCCTGGAGTCGGTAAGACACACCTTGCGCGTGCAATTGCGGGTGAAGCTGGCGTGCCTTTCTTCCACATATCTGGATCTGATTTTGTCGAAATGTTTGTTGGAGTCGGTGCGGCAAGAGTTCGAGACCTCTTTGAAACAGCTAAGGCACACAGACCCTCACTCATATTTGTTGATGAAATCGACGCAGTTGGACGACAAAGAGGCGCTGGCCTTGGCGGCGGGCATGACGAGCGGGAGCAAACTCTCAACCAACTCCTTGTCGAAATGGATGGTTTTGATCCAAATTCAGGAGTCATCATGATCGCGGCGACTAACCGTCCTGACGTGCTGGATCCAGCCCTGTTGAGACCGGGTCGATTTGATCGTCAGATTGTTGTTGATGCCCCAGATCAAAAAGGACGACTTGCGATCCTTAATATCCACTCAAAGGGCAAACCGCTGGATTCAGAAGTTAACCTTGAAGTCTTGAGTAAGCGAACGCCAGGCTTTACTGGTGCCGATCTCGCCAATATGTTGAACGAAGGTGCACTCCTATCGGCTCGAAGAAATCGAACCAAGATTGGCATGCTTGACCTTGAAGAAGCCCTTGATCGCGTCATTGCTGGACCACAACGAAAGAGTCGAGTAATGGATGACGAAGAGAGAAAAGTTATCGCCTATCACGAGGCAGGTCACGCTTTGATCGGTGAATTGCTGGAGCATAGCGACCCAGTTCACAAGGTAACCGTCCTTCCTCGAGGAATGTCGCTTGGCTCGACCTGGCACATGCCAGACAATGACAAGTACTTAACTAGTAAGGAAGAATTGATTGACGACATCACTTCTCTCCTTGGCGGCCGCGTCGCTGAACAAATTGCGTTCGGCAGGGTATGGACTGGGGCTTCAAATGACCTTCAGCGAGTAACCGCAATTGCGAGGGCGATGATTACCAAATTTGGTATGAGTGAAAAGCTTGGAACGCTGGCCATTGGTAGAAGCAAGGATAATCCGTTCCTTGGTCGGGACTACTACGAGGAGCGAGATTATTCGGAAGATGTTGCAAGACAAATTGATGAAGAAGTTCGAAATCTTGTTGACCGATGCTATCAACGTGCTACCGACATTATCACGACGCATCGTAAGCAGCTCGACGATATTGTCACCGCATTGTTGGATCGAGAAACGCTTGACCGGGAAGAATTCCTTGCTGTAATGGCCGGAAATGAACTGCCCGCCGTCAAGGATACTTACGACACTCCTGCTCCAATTGATACGATTAAAGACCTTGAAGCAACCCCCGGCCAGACAGTTATTTCGCAAAAACTCGAACCTGGCACCGCATAAAAATTGCAAAAAAAACATCTCAGCCCAGTAGATAGCTTGACGTGGAGACTGTAACCACGCTAAAGTGTCTGTTGGGCTGAAGTCGATTTCAATGGATATTGAGGGACTATATCAACGGGGATTTGAGTTAAGATGCGAGGGGAATTACCCCGATGCTAAAGAGTGCTTTACCAAAGTGCTTTCCTCCGAACCAACCCATGTTAATGCTCGGCACCAAATGGCATTGATCTTGGGATTTGAGGGAGACTTTGATGGCTCGCTCTCTTCACTTGAAGTGCTTTGCACCCAGTATCCGCAAAATCTCGAAGTTCGATATGACTTTGCGATGACTCAGATGATGCTCGGTATGTACGAAGAAGCTTGCGCTAATCTTAAATTCATCTTAGCGAAGGACCCAAGCCACGCTAAGGCACTTCAACAAGTCACCTACTGCTAAATCAGGGCTCAAGTCTCAAGTCTCAAGTCTCAAGTCTCAAGTCTCAAGTCTCAAGTCTCAAGTCTCAAGGCTCAAGTCTCAAGGCTCAAGGCTCAAGGCTCAAGGCTCAAGGCTCAAGGCTCAAGGCTCAAGGCTCAAGGCTCAAGGCTCAAGGCTCACAAAAGCAAAGCATTCAGGAGTTATAGTTTCACGCCCATGCGGTTAAACTACAATTGATCACTGAACTTTCACGCCTGAGCCCTGAATTATGAAACGCTGGCAATTATTCCTTCTGCTCCTCATCGTTGCCATTTTTCCGTACGGCAAGGCGTTGGTCACCGGGCAAAACCTCGGGCCGACTGAGCACATCCAAACGATGATCACGCCTGATGCCCCAAAACCAAATTATGGTTGGGACATTCTTCAGGCAGACGGCGTAATCCAGTTTCTTCCCTGGCGAGACTTAGTTTTTGATTCATGGCGAAAAGGCGAAGCTCCGATCATGAACCCCTACCAGTTGGCGGGGCAGCCGTTAACGGCCAACTCGCAATCCGGTGGCTTCTATCCGCTACACATGATCTTTGCGTTTGTTCCAGGATCTACGGGACTCAAGATCATCCTGTTAGGCATCCTCCATCTGTTTATTGTCGGGCTAGGAATGTTCACCTTGCTGAGGAACATGAAGGTTTCCGAGCATGGGGCAATTGTTGGGTCAATTGGGTTTTCGCTGTCCCAATTCATGATTGCTTGGGCACCACTGGCCAGCGTTCCAACGACGGTCGCATGGATTCCTTGGATTCTAGCGGGAATTCTGACGGAGAACCGCAGAGTTGGCTTTTTCCAAATAGCGCTTGCTACATCGATGATGATGCTGGCTGGACACCTCCAATTTGCGTTTTACGGGCTATTTGCGGCGTTTTTGTTGGCTGTATGGCAAATAGTTCAAAGCCGAAAGGCAATTGCCCTATTGCCGTTTGTGGCGATGGGAGTCGGTTTACTGGTTTCTTACCCTCAGGTGAGTCTAGTCTTGCAGAACTCTCAAACCAGCCACCGAAAGAACGCTCCTACCGAAGAAGGCTATCAAGGCTACACCGCTGGCGTGCTTGCTCCATTTGAAGCAATAGGGTTGATTAGCCCAAAGTTGATGGGAAATCCATCGGGGTGGAACATCGAGCTAGAAGGTAGCGGGGTTCAGACTGGCTTCTGGCCGATGCTGATTAAGCGCGGTGCAAATCCCGCAGAGTGCGCCCTTTGGATTTCTCCTGCCGTTTTGACATTGGCTTTCCTAGGATTCTTCGTAAAGCGCAGAAAAGATTCGGGTGAATCTTCGGTAGTTCCAGCTACTTTGCTACTGGTCCTGGGCGGTTTGCTTGCATTTGGGTCACCGCTCAATCGGCTGCTGTTCTTCTACTTCCCGGGTTGGTCAGCAACTGGCTCAGCAGGCAGAGCTCATGTCCTCATTGTGCTTGGTCTTTGTATCGCCGGTGCGATCGGCTTTGACCGTTTAAGTGCCAAAAACGATGGATCTAAAAAGTGGTTTGGGATTTGCCTGGTTCCGTTTGTTTTACTTGCGCTTGGATTTAATGTTATGAACATGCTGGGCGGAATGCTCGCTCAGCCAGGCGATGATACGCTATCGAAAATCATTAGCCTTACGACAAAGCCTTACTTGGCGGACATTGCCGTGACGGCACTGCTTAGCTGTCTGACCCTCTTATTTATTGTCAAATGGAGGGAGGGAAGGTACGTGTTTACTGCGGCAGGTTGTTTTGTGTTTATATGTTTCACTAATCGACCGCTGTCGGGTCGACCCCTTGAGTTGCCGAATCTGAACATTCCTGCCCAAGAAAGAACCGCTTTTGTCAGCCGTAATTGGGATATGTTCAAAACACCAAATGCATCGATGCCACCTAACATCGCCAGTCTGATGAGGGTTCACGACCTGTTTGGTTACGACTCAATTCTCGACAAATCGTTTGTTGAAAAGTTAAGGCTGACCATCGGAAAGGATCCTGCTCCACCCCAAAACGGAAACATGATGTTACTTAGGGGGGTAGGTCCTGATTTTCTTTCCCAAGAAATCTCCAATGGCTTTCTTCATCTTGGCGTAACAACGCCAATACCATCCGCGTTGAACGGAGTTTATGTTTCGGAAAGAACCCCCATCAAAGTTGAATCCGAACGAAACATTGGCACTACCATCATTTACGACGGCTACGACCACCAAGTCATCGAATGCCCTCCAGGGACCAAAGAATTCGTCATTAAGGATCGCTTCTTCGACGGCATGATTTCACCAACGCCAAATACCACCGTAGAAAACCAAGATGGATGGAGACATATTAAGACCGACGGCAAACAAACTTCGATACGGATCAACTATCCGGGACGTATGAATTACATTGGAGTCATAATTGGAGTAACAATTCTCATTTTTGGGATTATCATAACTCTAAGAAAACATGAACCAAACCCAGTTAGCACCGGAGATTAACGATACAAGCCTCAGCGGTCGTTGGATGACCGTCATTTTCAATGACGACCATACCCCCATGGATCTTGTCGTGCTGACAATTATGGTCGCCACCCGTTGCGATACCAGTGAAGCAGAGATCGAGACATGGGAAGCTCACACTTATGGCAAGGCACCCATTCATTTTGCAAGCGAAGCCGAATGTAACCAGGTCGCTAGTGTTATTCGAACGATTGGAGTGAAGACTGAAGTTTGCCTTGAATGGGAAGATTGACCATGTCCACCAAGATCATTGAACGACCTGATATTAGTGGGGCTGACTCTACTCAATTAGAATCTTGGATGGTCATCGTATACAACAACGAATTCAACACCTACGAAGAGGTCATGTTCATTCTGATGGTTGCCACTCATTGCACCGTCGAGGAAGCCGAAATCGAAACCTGGGAGATTGATCATCTCGGAAAATCCAATGTGCATTTTGCCGACAAAGGTGAATGTGAAGGGGTTGCCCAAATCATTCGTCAAATAGGTATTCAAGTTGAAGTAAAGTCAGAAAACGGAACTTAAATCCCGACAATCTAGCGTAATAGTGAAAACTCCCATGAAGCGACTTATTTTTGTTAGCCTTGCTTTCGTCCTTTCAGTTGCGTCCCTTGCTCAGACCGTTGATGGTAAGCCAGAGGTTCGAAAAGAGATTCTAGACAAGCTCAACTCTCAGCTTGAGAATGCGGCATTTGTTCCCGGAATTGACTTCAAGAAATGGGGCGAATTCCTAACCGCTGAGAGATCCAAGATCGATGAAGCAAAAAATGACGAAGAGTTTAAAACTGCCGTCAATGCCGCTCTGCATAAATTTGGGTTTAGCCATATCCTTCTTGCCACTCCTAAAGACCTCACCGTTCGATCTACAGGTCAAACAACGGGCATTGGAGTTAGCAGCCAACCGCTACCGGAAGGCGGACGCGTCATCATTCGGGTTGTTGAAGGCAGTCCAGCAGCCGAAGCAGGACTTGAGCCGGGAGACATCATGCAAGAAATTGATGGGGCAAAGATTACCGACGTGACGGTCATCTCCGGCGAATCTGGCACTAAAGTAAAGATTAAGGTTCTGAAGCAAAACGGAAAGGTCTTTGAATACACCATTACGCGAAGACCATTCTCTACCGTCCGAAAAGACGAATTCAAGATGCTGAACTCATCAACCGGGTTGATCAAGATCAATACATTTGACCGGGCTTACGTCCCGGCAACCATTGACGACCTGATGAAAGACGCGGTAAAAGCGAAGAATCTTATCGTTGACCTGCGCTTCAATGGTGGCGGGGCCGTGATGAACCTTCTTCATTTCGCTGGCTATTTTGTCGATCCTCAGATCAAATTAGGATACATGCTCGACAAGAATTGCCTTAAGCAGTTCAAAAAAGATGAGATGCGGGAGCCAGCAAATCTTGCTGAGTTGGCGCCTTATGCAAACGACTTTATGATGACTCCGCGGAAGGCTTCTGCGAAGTTCTCGGGCAACCTAATCGTCTTGATCAACGGCGGAACGGGAAGCGCCAGTGAAATTTTTGCTGCCGCAATGCACGACTTGTATGGCAAGAAAACGGTGGATAAGGATGGCACGGTAGTTGTCGACAAATCACAAATCGGTTGCACCATAGTTGGCACAAAATCGGCTGGCGCAGTTCTGTTCTCGATGTATTTGTCGGCAACAAATGGCTTTGCTTTACAAATCCCAGTTGCCGACTATTTGACTCCAGCAACCATCCGACTTGAAGGCAATCCGATTGTTCCTGATGTGACGACCGAAGAACCTAAGATTCTTCTGCCAACTGCGCCTGACAAGGCAATTGAAGCCGCACTAGCCATTGTGGAAAGGAAACGACTTCGAGACCAACAAACTAAAGGTAACTGATTTTCACCTGAGAGCCCATTACGGTCTTTCCGGACGAATCAATTGCGTCGCTACTAATCTTTGCGAGGTCGCCAGTCTTGGGATCAACATACATCCGAATGTGGACCCCAGCCTTCTTTATTGACAATATGGACAAGGACTTTCCGTCCATTTTGACCAGTCCTGCTAGTAATTTGACTTCGCTGGTTCGATCAAACATGTCGAGAAAAGGAATCTTCCGGTTTAGGACATATCGTGAAATTGGAGATGCATAAATTCCTTTGGTCCTAAGGATATCGAGAAATTTGTCTGTTCCGCCATTGTAAGTTTTGGATTCGCCACCCTTTGGCGACACAACTAACTGCGTATTGGCGAGAGTCCAAGAGCCCTTTGGCCCGGTCTCGGATAGTTTTCCCTTGCCGTAAGTCAATTGGTAGGTTCCATCATCGGATGTTTGGACTATTTTTCGACCATCGAGTCTGCTGATTGATCGCCAAACCTTTTGGGCAAACAATACAGATTTCCCGTCGGTTTTCGACGGAATTGTTGGTCGAGGCGCCAGACCTTTTACGACCTTAGCTCCGGCAGGAATTAGTGGGACCTCCGAAGAACTGACATACCGAAAATTCCAGCCCGAAAGCGTTTGATTCCCAACCTTCAACTTGATTTGCGTTACTCGATAGCTGTTGTCAAAGTGAATTTCCGATAGAACATTCCTTTTAGGTTCAAAAAGCATGAGCGAGCTACCAATTACACGCCATCGATTGTCAGATTTAAGGTCTTTGAAAAAGCTTGTTCGTTGAGCGGAACCGAGGAGCCACGCAATAGGCTCGCGATGAACTATGGCTACCTTTTGACCTTCATCTGGCATCTTTGCGGGCTTCGAGTTCTTAACTATGGCAACTTGGTTGAAAATCTCGTCGAAGAAACGAATTTCACCTGAATTAAGCTCGGCGATTTGTTGGTTTGGCATTCCTAACCGGCATGAGGTTGGTGAGAAACTGACTTTTGTCGGAATGGCGTTTGAGGCACTGTCTGAAACATAGACTCCCACATTCGCTAGTTTTTGATGGGCTGTCTCGATTCGTTTGGCAATTGTAACCGCCTCAGGCGTGACAAGAAGGACCATTAGTGGTGCAAAGCTCATATCTTAGTGTTTCCCCAAACCTGCTGGCGTTCGATTGCGTCCCAGTAAACCTGCGAGCGCCAACAACGTTACAATATACGGCAACATCTTCCAAATTTCTGACGGAATATCTAATCCAAACAAAGGTTTTCCACTTAATTGTATTTGAATTGCGGTGGCAAGGCCAAATAAAAGGCATGAGAGGGCTGCAGGAATTGGTCGCCAACCGCCCAAAATTAGTGCCGCCAAAGCAATATAGCCTCGACCAGAAGTCATGTCCTTTGTAAATGTTGAGGTTTCTGAAACCAGGAGGGAGCCAGCCAATCCCG
>JAYUOQ010000463.1:0-2852 GCA_043760685.1 Armatimonadota bacterium
GTTCCAATGACGCCGTCGCCATTGAAGTCGGTTGCCACCGAGTATGGTGGGTTAGGGGCGCTACCACCAAAGGCAGCTCGAACTAGGGTGAAGTCAGCCGTACCAACAACGTTGTCACCGTTGGCATCCCCATTAGTGAGCGTGTAAGCAAGACCAGTTGCACCGGTTGCAGTAAGGGTCAAGGTTTGTGACTTGGCAAGGAATCGGTTGACTCCCTTGATTCTCAATTTATACGTTCCAGCTGGAAGTGAAGTTGAGAAACTGAACGCGTGTCCAGCAGTTGTTGTACCTGCGTCTGTCTCGATGAGTGCGTTGGTGCCAGCATCTCGAATTTCGAAGATGAACTGAGAACCAGCGATCAAAGGACTTGTTCCAAGATAGCCTTGAAGTGTCAAGACACCTGAAACAGTCTTAGGAACTGCACCGGTGTTCACTGTAAACGTTCCCGTAGCGGTTTGACCGTCTGGGTTCGTCATCGTGATGGATCGTGCGCCAATTGTCGCCGCACCACCGATCGTGATGTTAGCCGTTGCCGTTGTGGCATTGGTCCAGGTCACAGAGTTAACCGTGATTAGAGAGCCAAAGTTGAACGCAAGGTGATCTGGGTAAGTGTTGTCAGGATCGAAGATTCCAGTTCCAGTAACAACAACGTTCAAGGTTTGGCCTTGATTTGCATTGTTCGGAGCAAGAGAGGTGACCGTTGGAGCAGGTCCTTGAACTTTAATCCCTCGGACTTGCCATGAGTTTGCCGCATTGATGAACTCTTGGAATGACCACATGCTCATCATGTCGCGTGGATCAACGGAAGTAACTGAGTAGTCACCCCATCGCTGAGTTCCCGCGCCTTGGACGGCATAGCTTGGTCCGCCAGCTTGAATCAGGGTTGGAGCCGATACGTTTGGATCGCCCGCGTTTCGGTAAGCACCGCCAACGCCAGCTGGGTTGAGAGTTCGCCCCATCGAGAAGCCAATGAACTGATGGCCTTGGCCATTCATTGCAGTTGAAGGAATCGTACAGAAGTTAGGAGGAGTAGCAGCAGCATCAACAACCGTTCCTGACGTCGTTAGGGTCAATGCTCCCGAGAAAACGTTGCCAAAGTTGTACCATCGGGCACCAGTTCGGTCTCCAGCGCCACTTCCAACACCAGCGGAATTCATTCGAATTCCGTGGGCAGCATGGACATTCACATCTCCTGTCAATCGATTTCTAAACACTCGAGCATTAAAAATTCGATCGTCAAGTGAGTCCAACGGATGGGTTGACGGATTGCTTTGCATAACAAGCGGGCTAGCCGTTGTTGGCAATGCCAATGTTGCGTTAGCCGAAATGCTGAAAACGCCAGCTGAGAACGAAATTCGTCGCCATGACAAGAGGCTAAATGCTGCGTTGTCAACACCGATTACCAAGCAGCTTGTAGCGGCTGGGTCATCGTTGGTACATGGCCAAGGGGTGAACATTCCTGTTCCGGAAGCCGATGTACACATATTGGCGAAAGGGGTAACGGTAAGAACCGGAACCGCAAGGAGTAGGTTTGCTTTATTGACTGCAAATACGTCGCAGTTGGCAAAGGAGCCACCGAACCGGTTGCTTCCCATGTAGACACCGTTAGCGTCAACACCTAATGTACAGTAGTCAGCAAAGCCGGCAGCACCGCCACCGATATTTTGGGCAAAACCAAAAAATCTCCATACAGTTGAGCCGGTAATGTTCCCATTGTCACTAACCGCCAAACATATTTTATTGTTAGTGTTGGCCAAATCGATGATTTCAACAAACCATCGGTCGGTAATTCGATCATAGACAACTCGAGGGTCGCTCGTTCCGCCAACTGGTGATAATGCAGCAAAGAATGAGTCGGTCGTTAAGTTAAGTGAGCCAAGAACACCGGCTCGGCTGTACGAACGAATTCGACCATTAGCGGCAACAATTACTGAGTCTTTGCTAACATCGCCGGTTGAGTCTGGCGGGATAAACCCTGCAGAGCCAAGGTCTGGACCAGCAAAGTTCACCGGTACGCCGAACAGTGGGCCCATGTCCTTTCTCAACGGTGCCGGAGCCGGTTTGACGGATACGTCATTTTGTCGGATTGGCCATTCGGCAACTGCAGGCGAACCTGGATTTGATGGCAAGTTGCTTCGGTAATACTCATGTTCGGTTTCCAAGCCCTTGATCTTCCGGATTGGAAGTTTCGGACCATGGATATTTTCATAAGCCATTAGCTGAGCGGTGGTTCGGGTGATAAGTTTCGTTTTCAGCGTAATTGCTTTTCCAACTGTATCCCCATGTGCCAAGCTAGCCAATGCTAACAGGGCGGCAATAATTATTCCTGATTTTTTCACTTTACAGAATTCTCCTACAATTCATTCTTTTTTGAAAGCCCCCGACATGTGACCGGAAGCATTTCTGTTTTATGCCAAAGGACGAACCTCAGTTTTTGTTAAAAGAGAGGCAACTTCTTTAGCGGTTCCTAAATGGAAGTTCAAGTCCGTTGATCCAAAGGTCGGTAAATATTTGGTGATTGGATCCAACGAAGATTAGACAGCCTGCAACGAAACCGTGGTTCAATTGCAGGCCGAATATTCTTGAAGTTATTTCTTTCGTCGTCGAATAAGAGCTACGGCACCCAAACCAAGGACTGCAAATGTTGCAGGCTCTGGAACTGGAGCAACAACTCGAAGGTTAGCTACGTACTGCTGAACCACGAACTCTTGACCTGCTGCGTTTGAGACAGTAGAGTCGAAGAATCCTGTTTGAGCGGTTCCTGACTGAGTAATTGTTACCGGTCGGAGGCTACCTACAGATAGGGAGTTGGATACGTCAATCGTAACATCAAACATCTTTCTTGAAGTTGT
>JAYUOQ010000464.1:0-2851 GCA_043760685.1 Armatimonadota bacterium
GTTCGACGGAGAGCGTCTCCAACCAGTAGAAGAAGCCGTATTCATTACGCCCGGACTGCTCAGTAGATGGCTTGGTTACCAAAGTTCCGCGGGCACTCCAAAAGAAGATATCACTGCCGCATGGAGTAAGTGCTACTCCCAATTTTCAAACAAACGAATTGCTCTAATCCGACTCGCTCGACTCTGCACCGTCGATATCCAAGAAGGGGACACCGACAACTCTGCAAACCCAGCTGGGCTCGATGAAATCATGATTCAAATGCGCCAATCGTCAAAAGAATGGAATCCCGTTTCGTTCCGAACTGTCCAAGATATCCAGCAAAGGAGACCAGAAGAGGTGCTCAAAGAAACATGGGATGAGATTCTTGCCAAATTTACTGCCTGGCCAAGCAAACCAACTCCAAACGACCTCACCCCAGAAATCCGATGGGGCAAAAATCGCCGAGTAACCCTTATCGCTGAAGTAACGAAATTTGATCCTGGAACCAAGTGCGATCTGATGATCATCGAAAAGGATCGAACTCGAATCATCCCGTTTGTCTATCCAAAGAGTTAAAATGAAACAGTGCGAGTCGCAACATACAACGCCGCTTCCGTTCGAGCCCGACTTCCGCTATTAGTTCAGTGGCTGCAAGAGAATCCTGTCGATGTCCTCGGCATTCAAGAAACAAAAGTCGAAGACGACAAATTTCCCCGAGCAGAGTTTGAAGCCCTCGGCTACGAAATAGCTCTCAACGGTCAAAAAGCTTGGAATGGCGTCGCCTTGCTTTCCAAATTCCCAATGTCCGATATAACCAAGGGCTTCGGCGACCCCGAAATGCCCGAGGACGCCCGAATCATCGGTGCCACCATCAATGGCGTTCGCATGTTCAATACCTATGTTCCGAACGGTAACACGGTTGGCTCCGAGAAGTGGATATACAAAATGAAGTGGCTCGAAAAATTTCGAGACCTGCTCGATAGCCAAAATCCTAGCCAACAACTCCTTTGGATGGGCGATGTCAATATTGCCCCTCAACCCCACGATGTCTTCGACTCCGTAAAACTCTTAGGCAGTGTGGGGCACCATCCCGACGAATTCTCAAGGCTTTCTAGAATTGTAGGATACGGTCTAATTGACCTCTTTAGAGTTCATAATTTCGAACCAAAGCAATACACCTATTGGGACTTCGTCGTGCCCGGCGCGGTCCAGCGCGGCATCGGGTGGAGAATTGATCATATTTACACTACCGAGGCTCTTGCTGAAAAGTGTACGTCGTGCATTATCGATGTCGAAGCGAGGCTCCGAGAACGGCCAAGCGACCATACATTCGTGATTGCCGAATTTGCGGACTAAGGTACCAACTGCTTCCGAACGATTCTCATCATCGACCGACCGCTTTTGGTAGGTTTCTGAATAATGAAAAACTCGTCATCGTAAGCTTTTATTGGGTCAGGGAATGCTTCTCCTCGCTCCCAACTCAAGGCCATGTATTTATTAAGAATTTCCCGAACCAATTGAACCTGGTCGCTCGAAACAATGTGAGTATCAAAATCTGGAATTCCGGCCTTCAGTAGCCCATAAGAGCTGAAAGTGTTATCCTCATTCGCAACCAGTTCAACGTTAAATTCAAGCTTGGTTACATTGAAATTGTTCTTCAATATTTCGGCTTGCTCTTGCTTTGTCCTCAATGTCCCCGTGATTTTGTCAAGGATCCAGCCGGCACCAGCTATTTCTGCGGCGGCATCCGCGGCATGCATCAAGAACTGAAGGTGACGCTTGTCTTTGAGTTTGGTAGTGCTTACATATTGTAGTTTCACAATAGAATTGAACGAACCAACATCGTTAACGAATTCGTGATGATCCGCAATTGATTCCGGCAACAACCTTCCTTCAAATAGCTTCGGATTTTTCTTTTGCAGTATCAGAGCAATCTTCAATCGAACGTCGCTGAGCACCAAGCCCTCGGCTCCACCAATAGGATTTTGACCTTGCTGGATGTACGGATTTGAACCAACAAGACGAATCATCAGCTTTTCGGTGCTGGGCAATTCAACGGCCCTCGAATACACCCAGTACTCGGCATGGGCAAAGTACTTTGGCTTTTTAGTGAAAGCAAAATATCCGTAAACAGCAGCCGAAACAATAATGACGACTACCAGCCAAATCATGGCCCTACTCCACTCATCCACTTGACCGCTACTTGAATTTCTGGCGTATCAAGCGATGAATAGCACCATCGACAAAGCCCAGCTTCGTTAACATTGGGTCTGCAGCAGAGCAAGCAAGAATCGGTCTCACGAGCAAAAAACACGATCTTCTTGTTGCCAAGCGAATAGAGCAGCTCACTTCGAGGAATACCTTCGGGGTTCTGCCTATCCATCCCAAAATTGTACCGGGAAGAGCACCAAGTTCAGCGGAAGACACCGAGGAAAGTGGCTAGCATGACGCATATGATTGTCTCAAGATTCTGTTAAGGGTTGTGCGACTTAACCGAAAGTTAACTGGTCCAACATAACCTTTTTCTGTCCACCAAAATCGGAAACTTATGAAACGAGCGTTCACCCTTATCGAGCTTCTTGTCGTTATTGCAATTATCGCAGTATTGGCTGCGATTCTATTTCCGGTGTTTGCCCAAGCCAAGCTAGCCGCAAAGCAAACGGCATGCTTATCAAATCAGCGCAACGTCGGTTTAGCAATGCAAATGTACATGACCGACCACGACGATAACCTGTTCTTCTACGCTAGCACTGCTTCGCCATCTCAGTCGCGAACCGGAGCCATCATGCCCAATGCAGCTTCCGTACACCCATCCCGGTGGTGGAATACCTTGGCACCATACATGAAAAACGTGGAGATATTGGTTTCACC
>JAYUOQ010000465.1:0-7299 GCA_043760685.1 Armatimonadota bacterium
AAGGTCAACGGCTTGAACCTTAGCTGTCAGAGCGGTAGCAGCAAAGAGGAAGAGGGTCATACATCACCGCACAAATGGACCTGAATTCCCATCGCCTGATTTTTGGGGGAGAAATTTCCGCAGTATGCACGACTTCATGAAGCAGTTCAAAGCGACCGCCTTGGCGAAATCTAAAGGAGGAAGCGAAGCTGAGCAAGTAGTTTTGGATCTTTCGCAAATGGAGACATCGGATTTTGAAAATGATCCACATATGCTAAAGGTATGTAAGTTTGGGATTAATGCTCTGCCATATTTGGCCGCTGAAATCGAAAGTGAACGTTTGACGAAGTGCTTTGTTCCTAGTTATGGGAAAAATCAGGAAATGATTGTGCCAGTCAATTACGTTGCAAAAATATTGGTGGGGAAGTTGTCAGGATTTTCAATGGGATTGGACAAAATGACCAAGAACGAGGTTTTGAACCTGTATCGAATTGAAAAGCTGAAGCTCGGTAAGTCAAGTGATACAATTGCGAAGAGCGAGAAGAATAAGTAATGTTGACGATTTTGATTTCAGCGAGAATGATGGTTATGAGTGACTTTGTTGAGAAGGGAGCGGTGATTGTCAAAATCCCACAAGCTTTTATGTTCACCGAGGGTCCAGTTTGGACCAAGCGGAAGACTTTGCTGTTTACCGATATTCCGGCGAACAAGATTTATGAATGGGATGGGAAGACGACAACGGTATTTCGTGACCCAACCAACAATGCTAATGGCCTGACGTTTGACCGAGCAGGGAACCTTTATGTTTGCGAGCATGGCAGTCGGTCGATAACAATGACCAGCAAAGACGGGAAGAGCATGCCTTTGGCTACCATGTTTAACGGCAAGAAGCTCAATAGTCCCAATGATGTCGCTGTTCACCCTCGCGGTGGAGTCTTACTTTTCACTGATCCGAGCTATGGAATTCGACCTGAACAGGCGGAGCTTGATCATAAGTCGGTTTACATGATCGACTTGAAGACCAAAGGTTTGACCCAATACTACAAAGGCAAGAGTATGCCTAACGGCGTGCTCTTTTCACCCAAGGGAGACTTTGTGTACGTTGCCGACTCTGGAGCAGGGATTTTGGAGAAGTTCAGCTTTGACGGAAAACCGGCTGGCGTGGCTCTGTGGACCGTGCCTGCGCCCGGTGCAGACGGAATTCGGGCAGATGTGACCGGAAATATTTGGGCGGCATGTGCGGACGGTGTCCGGGTCTACGGAACTGACGGGAAGCTTCTGCAAACGATCAAGTTTCCCGAGCAGCCAGCGAACCTTTGCTTTGGTGCAGATGGAAAGACGTTGTTTGTCACGGCTCGGAAAGGCGTCTACCACGTCAGGGTAAATGTCAAAGGGGTTATGCCGGGGTTTTAGCTTTCGGCTTTCAGCTTTCAGCTTTCGGCTTTCGGAGTGTAAGTGGTGTTTGGTCGTCAAATTTCAGTGCGGGGTAGATTTCGCGAAATAGGAATTAGAGCGGGCAAAGTGTCTCTGTTGATATTTGGTCAGTGCATTGGCGTACTTTTTCCGCTGACCTTTTTCCCACTTGGAGTGTGGGGCGGCCACGCATATTACTTCTATAACTTGTGCGCAATTGCCCAATCAGCGGCAATTTTTTACGGGGCGGACTATTTCAACTCAACCCGAAGCCCATACATTTGGTCTCTAATCTCGTATTTTGTCGTTGCAGTGGTTATCGGGGCGATCGGGTTCTTGCTGTTTACCAAAGACATTTCCTTTCACGATGGTTCCTGCTTTGGCCACGGTGGGCCAACATATCTGTTCTTTTTCCTCATCCATTTAGAATTTTTGCCCTTTGCGTTGATCATTTCGCCACTTTGGATGGCGATTCGGTGGATCGAAAACACGGTCCAAGTCATGTGGTTTCGCAAAAAGCATCAGAAATTGCTCAAGGTTTAGTCGTTGCTGGCGAGACATTGCGAGCACAACTCCAATAGAAACCCAAGAAAAACTATCTCAAAATCTGAATGATTCTGGAAGAAACTTGGAAACCTTCAATCAGGGTTTGATGGAGGGTAATTAGGCAATGTTGCCACGTTTTAGGTTCAATTGGTGGTTTACCCTAACGTTAGAAACGGTGACAGCCAAGAATTTCAAGACGTATCAGCCCAAGAAAAAGAATCTATTTTTGCAAATAGTTTAATATGTCCTTGACATGGGGATGGTGAAAGGGTATAACTTCTCTTCGCCGCTGATCCATTCCACTAAAGAATGAATGAGCGTGCAACAGAAAGACAAGTTCTTTGAAAGCCACATAGAGAAGAAGAAGCGCATCGAGCGACTCTGTAAGAGCTGCGTAAAGCAAGCTGAAGAGGGCCGACGACGAATGCCTAGGGACAAATTGCCGAAGAAGGACGCGTAAGCGGCGAAACGCCATGGGGAGCTGCACAGAAGCTTTGATCCATGGATTTCCGAATGGAGAAATCCGGCTAGAGTAATGTTTAGTCACTCATATCTGAACACATAGGGTATGTAGAGGGAACCTGCTGAACTGAAACATCTAAGTAAGCAGAGGAAAAGAAATCGAAGAGATTCCGTAAGTAGCGGCGAGCGAAAGCGGAGGAGCCTAAACCAAGAGATTTATCTTTTGGGGTTGTAGGACCACCACTAACTTCTCCTAACTGAGTCTTCTGATCGAGTAATCGTGAGGAAGGTTTGATTAGTAGAAGTTAGAAAAGCAAAGTTAAGAATTAATA
The DNA here is from genome assembly GCA_043760685.1 of Armatimonadota bacterium. Lineage (GTDB taxonomy): Bacteria > Armatimonadota > Fimbriimonadia > Fimbriimonadales > Fimbriimonadaceae > Fimbriimonas. The sequence goes on from JAYUOQ010000465.1 coordinate 2,733, forward strand.
GAACAAGTTTGGAAAGACTGGCCATAGAGGGTGATAGCCCCGTATATGAAAATTTGTAAACAATTTGCAGGTGGCACCTGAGTAGGACGGGTCACGAGGAACCCCGTTTGAATCTGCCCAGACCACTGGGTAAGGCTAAATACAATTTGTCACCGATAGTGCATCCAGTACCGTGAGGGAAAGGTGAAAAGAACCCCGGGTAGGGGAGTGAAATAGAACCTGAAATCGTCGTGTCCACAAACAGTCAGAGCACAATGGTTGGAGTAATCCAGTCAAGTGCGATGGCGTACCTTTTGCAGAATGAGCCTGCGAGTTAATAGTGTTGGCAAGCCTAAGTGTTTAAGACATGGAGGCGGAGGGAAACCGAGTGTGAATAGCGCGTCAAGTCAGCATTATTAGACCCGAAACTGCGTGATCTTGCCATGGTCAGGTTGAAGTGATGGTAACACATCATGGAGGACCGAACTCATAGACGTTGAAAAGTCTCGGGATGAACTGTGGTAAGTCCGGTGAAATGCCAATCGAACGCAGAGATAGCTGGTTCTCCCCGAAATGCATTGAGGTGCAGCGTCAGGAATTGTTTTATGGGGGTAGAGCACTGAATGGACTAGGGGTCTTACCCGATTACCGAATCCAACCAAACTCCGAATACCATAAAATTGAGCCTGGCAGTGAGACAGTGAGTGATAAGATCCATTGTCAAAAGGGAAATAGCCCAGATCGACAGCTAAGGGCCCTAAACGATGACTAAGTGTGAAACGATGTGAGATCGCGTAAACAGCCAGGAGGTTGGCTTGGAAGCAGCCATCCTTTAAAAAGTGCGTAATAGCTTACTGGCCGAATGTGATCTTGCGCGGATAATGTAAGGGGGCTAAAGTCATCTCCCGAAGCTTCGGGATCATCGTAAGATGATCGGTAGGGGAGCGTTCCGTTTGCAGTGAAGCTACAGCGTAAGCAGTGGTGGAGCGGACGGAAGTGAGAATGCAGGCATGAGTAGTGATAAGAAAGGTGAGAATCCTTTCCGCCGAAAATCTAAGGTTTCTCCGGCTATGTTCGTCAGACGGAGGTTAGGCGGTTCCTAAGGTGAGGCCAGAAGGCGTAGCCGATGGACATCTGGTAGACATTCCAGACCCAGGATACGAGCCAGGGGAGGACGTTTCTCAATATCTGATCCCGCACCGTTGGTTGTTGCGGGCTAGACCGAAACTCTAATTCCTGTTAAGGGAGTTTTTCAAGTGAGCGAGGTCGGGGAAGGAAACTCTTCGGAGTAACCGAACTCAGATTGCGAGGGGCCTAGAAAAGTCCCGTAGCATTAATCGTATTTTTGACCGTACTGTAAACCGACACAGGTAGATGAGTCGAGGAGACTCAGGCGTTCGAGAGAACTCTCGTTAAGGAACTAGGCAAATGAGCCCCGTAAGTTAGCAATAAGGGGCGCCCCGCAAGGGGTCGCAGCGAAGCATCCATGGCGACTGTTTACCAAAAACACAGGTCTCTGCTAAGGCGAAAGCCGAAGTATAGGGGCTGACACCTGCCCAATGCTCGTAGGTTAACAGGAGATGTTAGGGAAACCAAAGCATTGAATCGAAGCCCGAGTGAATGGCGGCCGTAACTCTAACGGTCCTAAGGTAGCGAAATTCCTTGTCGGCTAAATACCGACCCGCATGAAAGGTGTAACGACTATGGAACTGTCTCAACGAGAAGCTCGATGAAACTGTAGTGCCCGTGAAGATGCGGGCTATGCGCAGTAGGACGGAAAGACCCCGTGGAGCTTTACTACACCTTGACATTGTGAATTGGGTGTAACTGCAGAGCGTAGGTGGGAGCGTAAGCACCAATGGAACACCACCCTTTTGCATCTGATTCACTAACTTGACCCATTATCTGGGTTGAAGACATTGTCAGGCGGGTAGTTTGACTGGGGCGGTCGCCTCCGAAAAGGTAACGGAGGCGCCTAAAGATTCACTCAGGCTGGTTGGAAATCAGCCGTTGAGCGTATTGGTATATAGTGGGTTTGACTGTGAGACTGACAAGTCGAGCAGGGACGAAAGTCGAGCAAAGTGACCCTCTGATTGTGCGTGGGCACGTCAGGGTTCAACGGATATAAGCTACCCCGGGGATAACAGGCTGATCTTGCCCGAGCGCTCACAGCGACGGCATGGTTTGGCACCTCGATGTCGGCTCGTCGCATCCTGGGGCTGTACAAGGTCCCAAGGGTTCCGGAGTTCACGGATTAAAGCGGCACGCGAGCTGGGTTCAGAACGGCGTGAGCCAGTTCGGTCCCTATCCACTGCGCACGCAAGAAATTTGAGAGGAGTCGCCCTTAGTACGAGAGGACCGGGGTGAACAGACCTCTGGTGTACCAGTTGTTCCGCCAGGAGCATACGCTGGGTAGCCACGTCTGGTCGGGATAAGCGCTGAAAGCATCTAAGCGCCAAGCCCACCTCAAGATTAGATTTCTCATATTAGTAAGGACACTTGAAGACTACGAGTTTGATAGGTCAGAGCTGTGAGTCCAGTAATGGATTAAGGTGACTGATACTAATTGTCCGAGGGCTTGATTATGCAGCCCTTACAAAGTTGTTCGATGCGCTTCTTCTTTAATGTGTGGCTCTCAAAGGGCATGGACCCTCTGAGATTTCCCGGTGGCCATAGAGCGAAGGACACACCTGTTCCCATTCCGAACACAGCAGTTAAGCTTCGCCTCGGCTGAGGTAGTTGCACCGCAGGGTGCCGCGAGAAAGGCGTGTTGCCGGGTTTAAATATTCAAATTAGCTCCCGAAAGGGGGCTTTTTTGTTGCGTCAGATTTAGCGAAGAAGCCGGGAAGCTGCTAGCCACAAGCAAAGATTGGGGCAAACCCAAGACCTCGATAACAGTTTGAGACCATAATCTATAGAATGTTTGCCAGTCAGGTCTTATTTTTTGCTCAAGTGAAAGCGGCTGAATTGCCGTTTGCCAAAGAAATCGCCGCTTTCGTTGCCGCTGATCAAAAGAATCCGCCCGCGAAAGGGCAAATTCTCTTTGTTGGCAGCTCTTCTTTTGCCCGATGGACCGATATGGCGTCCTATTTTCCAAAGCACAAGATCATCAATCGAGGCTTTGGCGGGTCTAGTATAACGGACCTGATTCGGTATCAAGATCAAGTCATTTACCCGTACAAACCTGCTCAGATTGTCATCTATTGTGGGGAGAATGATTTAGCTGGTGACCCTAAACTTTCGGCATATGACGTCTATCTTAGGTTCAAGACGCTTTATTCTAACATTCGTAGCCGAATGCCGAACACACCAGTAGCCTTTGTTGCATCGAAGCCAAGTCCGAGCAGATGGAGCATGAGGGCCAAGAATATTGCACTGAACGGCTGGATACGAGAGCAGTCCATGAGCGATAAGGGACTTACCTTTATTGATGTTTGGGAGGCAATGCTCGACAAAGACCGAAGGCCGATTGCCGACATTTTCGTTGAGGACAATCTGCACATGAATGCGAAGGGCTACAAAATCTGGGCACCTATTATTGAAGCGGCATTAGTCAAGCAAAAGGAACCGGCGAAAGTTGTGGTCAAACCATGACGTTAACTGTTGAGCAGATTCGCTTCTTCCACCTCAACGGCTTTCTGAGAATCGAATCGCATGTAGCAACTTTCGAAGAAATAGAATGGATGAGAGAAGCATACGATCGCATGTTTGACCAGCGGGAAGGATGGAACTCCGGAGACCAGTTTGACCTCGGAGGCACAGACGAGGAAGGGAAGCAAGAAGCCCTTCCGCAGATATTGAACCCGGCCAAGTATGCTCCGGAGCTCAATGACGGCAAGTTCTTGAAGTTGGTCAACGAGATCGTCAAGCAGCTTCTTGGTGATGAAGCGGAAGTTGGCATCGCTCACGCTATCTTCAAGCCAAGCGGACATGGAGCCGCGACGCCTTGGCACCAAGACGAAGCGTATTGGGATCCGGCTTTCCAGTACAAAACCGTATCGGTGTGGATGCCATTGCAACCCGCAACCATCGAGAACGGATGTCTCTGGTTCGTTCCTGGTAGTCACGAATGGGACGTACTGCCCCATCAAAGCATTGGGGGCGATGTTCGAGTTCATGGGCTCGAAATGGTTAACACCGAGCCTTGCAAAGCAGCCGTCGCCTGTCCGTTACCCCCTGGTGGAATCACCATTCATCGCAATCGAACCGCCCACTATGCCGGACCAAACACGTCGGATATTCCGAGAAGGGCCCTCATCATGATGGGTGGCGTTTCGCAAACCGAGAATCCCGCCAAACGGGAATTCTTTTGGAACGACATTAAGCAAACTGCGAGAGCTGAACGAGCCAATAGTAACAATTGAACGCACCTAGAGTGTGGTTTCTCGACTCACACGCCAAATTCGTCCGCCCCAGTCGTCAGCAATGAGCAAGCTGCCGTCGTGCATGAATGCCATGCCAGCCGGGCGGCCATAAATTTCTTTGTTCGACCCGTTAGGCAACCAGCCGCTGATAATTGGCTCCCTTCGGCCAGTTGGTCCACCAATCGAATTGAAATGGAGCCGTAAGATAACGTATCCATCAAGTG
>JAYUOQ010000466.1:0-2843 GCA_043760685.1 Armatimonadota bacterium
GTTTTCGAGTCTCGCATCTGCTTGCATGTTCGCAATGCTGAGAACTTGACCATCTAATACAACTGCTAGCGGTTCTTCTTTGCCATAGAAGTCACTACTCCATTTAGACATTTTTGCTGTGCCTTGACCATCAAACTCCATGTATGGCTCATAGCTGTCGCCTTGCGGCTCTGCCCTTGCATTTTTAACATCAGTTCCAGCTAGGATCAGCTTCCAACTGGCGATCATTTCCTTGTATTCAGGACTCTTCGGATCATCAAGAAGTTTTTTGTCTCGAAGCCTCATGAAATTGACTAAGGGATTATTTGGGTCTGAATTCGGTAGTTGTTCGTATTGCCTGGCTCGATCCTTGCCAGAATTTACGGATTTGGCGTGGTAGAACTCCATTCTTGCGCTGGTGCCAATGACTTCCCTGGCTTTATCGATATTCTCGATTCCTGGCAATTCAACAATGATTTGATCTTCACCTTTCGATGCTACGATCGGTTCGGCTGCACCCATTCCACCCGCTCTGCGCAACAATACTTGAATAATTTGTTGCCTAGCTTCCGCTAACGTAACCTTTCCTTTTAGATCTTGAGCAAGATCTACTCGATAGGTCAGACGGGTACCGCCAGTGATGTCTAGACCAAAGATGGTCTTTAATTTGAAATCTCCCAGCAACGCGATTGCGGCTACGGCGAGGACAAAAAGAAGGAAAAAATAACTGTTACGACGTTGCAAAGCTAGGGGCCACTCCTGGCGAAAATGAATTCACTAGTATACCGATTACGCCGAAACGTTCGGGCATGTTCGAGCATCTAAACAATGAGTTCGCTCATAATCATACTATGATTACTTCAATCGCAGCCGTACTTTTCGCCTTTGCCACCGATGATGTTGCTCCAAAGCTCAGTTTCAAAATGGAAGCTACGAAGGTTGATGTCGTCAAAGGAACCTTGACCGTTTCAATTCCTGCCGGATGGCATGGGTATCAAAATCCGCCGAAAAGCGAATTTGAAAACCCGTTGAAATTTGAATCGTCGACAAAAGGATTTACCTTGACGAAGGTTTCATACCCTGCAGGGAAGGCAATGAAGAGTTCAGGAATGGATTCTTTAGTGTACGAAGGCGATGTCGTGATTCCTTTTGAAGGCAAAATCAGTAAGACGATGAAGCCAAAGAACGGCGTATATGGCGTAGATTTCACCATAAGCTACCAATTTTGTGATGCATCGACTTGCATCCCGCCGTCCACTCTCAAAGCTAAGTTGAATATTAAGGTCGCTAAGTGACATCTTTTCCGATTAGGAACTTTCAGATCGGAGACGGTTCTCTCACGATCATTGCTGGACCTTGCCTGGCAGAGTCACTTTCGCTTTGCGAGGAAGTTGCAGGGACGATGGCAGAGGCTTGTAAAACCCTTGGATTGAATTACATCTTCAAAGCTTCTTACGACAAGGCTAACCGGACTTCGGGAGGATCGATTCGAGGATTTGGAATGGATGAAGGATTGTCAACAATCTCTTCTGTTGGATCCAAATTTGACCTGCCAACAACTACCGACATTCACTTGCCCGATCAAGCCGCACCAGTGTCTGGGGTAGTCGACATACTTCAAATTCCTGCTTTCCTATGTCGTCAATCCGATATTCTCGAAGCCGCAGCCTTAACAGGCAAACCTGTCAATGTCAAAAAGGGACAATTTCTGTCTCCTCACGATTCAAAGAATATCGTTGCCAAGCTTCAGTCATTTGATTCTAAAGGGATCATGCTCACCGAACGGGGGACATCCTTCGGCTATAACACGCTCATTGTTGATATGCCAGGATTGGAAACGATGCGATCATTTGGAGTGCCAGTTTGCTTCGATGCAACTCACTCGGCCCAAAGACCCGGAGGTGCTGGTACCGCAACGGGTGGAGTGAGGGAAAGCATTCCGGCAATGGTAAGGGCTGCTACGGCGGTTGGAATTGATGCTTTATTCTTGGAAGTGCATCCGAACCCTGACAAGGCACTGAGTGATTCAGCGACTCAGTGGCAATTAAGCCGGGTAATGGAGATTCTAGAGCCTGCCGTTGCCATTCATAAGGCTTTACGGGCCTAGAAGTTCTGGAAGAACCAGCGCTTTGTATTCATAATCATCGAAGGATGCCAATCGTGACCCCAATCGAGGGTTTCTAAGTGCTTCTTACCAGGCAGAACTTCGTACATGGCGTTAACATTCGGCACCCTGCATGACGGATCTTTGAGACCAACGGTTACATGGGTGGGTACTTTGCAGTATTCGGCTTGAAAAATCGTATCGAAGTAGCTGATTGTATTCATAACTCTCTGCTCTCCAATTGGAATTTCGTTCATGAAGTCGGCCAATTCCTTAAGGGGGTACCGATAGGCATAGTTCGTTACCGAGTCGCCCATTCCGCACATAAATGGCATTTCCGCGCAGACTGCCTTGACAAGCGGCATCCAGGCACCGAGCCAAATCGACATTCCACCACCTTGGCTCATTCCGGCTACTCCAATTTGATCCTCATTGACCTGCACTTGGGCATGCAAAATGCGGAGGGCAATGACTGCATCTTGGAACATCGATCGAAAAATCCAACTGTGTCGATCTTCGGCACCATCGGCGAAATACCCTCGATCAGGCTTATAGGCTTCTAAGTGAAAAGCGTCTTCACCATGAAAATTGAATGACATGCTGACCATTCCGGTTCTGGTGCCATATTCGTCCGGAAGTTTTGATTCGCGACCATAGGGTGGAACCCACAGGAATCCTGGCAGGTTTCTGGCACCTTCTGGATATGCCAACCAGCCATGTCGGGCCTTGCCAGATATTCCAGCAAAGGAAAAGGTTTCTA
>JAYUOQ010000467.1:0-7281 GCA_043760685.1 Armatimonadota bacterium
GCTCATTAGTTCCTTTTAACCATCTTATACGATCCTTTTCAAGGATTGCCTCGGAACAAGCATGTCGATAATCGAGAAGGTGTAAGATTCAGACTGAAAGGTTGATTCATGGATTCAAACAACAATTTATCGCGAAGAAAATTTCTTCAATCGTCCGCGGTTACGGCGGCTAGTTTCGGTTTTGGAGCATCTTCATTGGCAAATCTAGCGTTTGATCCAAACACGAACACTGTTTCTGACCCTGCAGCGAGAAAACGAAAAAACCATTCAGCTAATGACAAGATCGTAATGGGACTTATTGGTTGCGGTGGAATGGGCGCGGCAAACATGAGAAATCTCATGGGGTTTGACGATGTCGAATTCGCAGCAATCTGTGATGTCGATACTTCACGAATGCCAGGTGATATCAAGAAGATCGAAGAAGTCTATGGGAAAAAACCCGAGGTATTCAGCGATTACCGAAAAATGTTGGAAAGGAAGGACATTGACGCAATAATCGTCGGTTCACCTGATCACTGGCATGCCTTAAACCTCATTCACGCTTGCGAAGCAGGAAAAGACATTTACTGCGAAAAGCCTATCAGCCATAACTTTGTCGAAGCTCAAGCAATGATGGCCGTCAAAGACCACTTCAAGCGAGTGGTGCAAGTCGGCACTTGGCAACGAAGTACTCCGGAGTTCCATGATGCAATCGAATATATTCGAGCTGGAAAGTTAGGCAAAATCACGCACTGTCGAGCCTGGATTTCTGAAGGCAATCGAATCGGTCGAGGCAAAGTCACCGATCCACCCGCCGGACTAGATTACGACATGTGGACTGGTCCCGCCGAACTCAAGCCATACCAATCGAATAAGGTTCATTTTAACTGGCGATGGGTGCGCAATACCGGCGGAGGCTTGACCACCGACTGGGGAGTTCACATGATCGACATCGCCTTACTTGGCATGAGCAAAGGCTTGGACTTGGTCATGCCAACAAGCGTCACAAGCTACGGCGGACTTTGGACGATGAAAGATGATGATCGAGATGCTTGCGATACCATCGAATCAATCATGCATTTCCCTGAAGAAGAATTTGTCCTCACCTGGTCTGTCCTCCGCGACCATCCAGGAAAGGATGGTCATGGTACGGAATTCATTTCTGCCGATGGTCGCACACTTCGAGTTTGGCGTGGTGGTTGGATTATTCTGGATGCCGAAGGTAAGGAAATTCGGAAAGAATTTGCCGAGCCTCAAGATACCAATCACTGGCGCAACTTCCTCGATTGCGTAAAAAGCCGAGAAGCACCACGATCAGACCTTCATTCGGTTGGTCAAACGACAATGGCATGTCACATGTCAAATATGGCTCTGTACTCCGGTAAGACCGTAAAGTTTGACAAAAAGAAAATGAATATTGTGGGTAACGATGGAAAGGGCAATCTCGCCTATTCTCGACCGTACCGAAAGGGCTACTCCCTCAAAAAATACTGAACGAAAATCCTCCCAGTCAGCGATTTTTGTTGGCTGGGAGAAAGGAATTCTCTCCCAGCATTGAAGCCAGTGTTACCGAAGGTGTAACATGCTGATGTCAGGGTTGACTCATGGATTCAAACAATAATTTATCGCGAAGAAAATTTCTTCAATCATCTGCCGTCTCAGCCGCCAGCCTAGGGTTTGGTGCTTCATCATTGGCAAGTCTTGCCTTTGACCCAAACACCAATGAAGCAACCGACCCGAGTGCCCGCAAACGAAAGAATAATTCACCAAACGATAAGATCGTAATGGGATTGATTGGCTGTAACGGAATGGGAGCTGCCAACATGCGCAACCTGATGGGATTTGACGATGTCGAATTCGCCGCTATCTGCGACGTTGACACCGCGAGAATGCCCAATGACATCAAAAAAATTGAAGAGGTCTATGGCAAGAAACCAGAGATTTTCACGGACTACCGCAAGATGTTGGAGCGAAAAGACATCGACGCGATCATCGTTGGTTCACCTGATCACTGGCACGCTCTAAACCTCATTCATGCCTGCGAAGCCGGTAAAGACATTTACTGCGAGAAGCCAATCAGCCACAACTTTGTCGAAGCCCGTTCGATGATGAATTGTCAGGCCTATCACAAACGAGTTGTCCAAGTAGGAACATGGCAACGAAGTACGAAAGAATTCCACGACGCGATCGAATACATTCGAGCCGGAAAGCTTGGTCGCATCACCCACGTTCGAGCCTGGGCTTGGGATGGTACTCGAATCGGTAAAGAACAGCCAAAGAGCGTTCCTTCAACCCTTGACTACGATATGTGGTGTGGTCCGGCAGAAATGAAGCCGTATCAGCAAAACAAAACCCATTACAACTGGCGATGGGTTCGCAACACCGGTGGCGGAATTACCACCGACTGGGGCGTTCACATGATTGACATCGCTTTGCTCGGAATAAGCAAAGGTCTCGACTTGATGATGCCAAATAAAGTTATGTCGGTTGGCGGCGCTTGGGGCATCAAAGATGACGATCGAGATACTGCCGATAGCGTTGAATCGATCATGAGCTTCCCCGACTCCGAAATCATGATGACCTGGTCACTCGTTCGAGATCACCCAGGAAAGGACGGCAACGGTGCAGAATTTGTCTCGGCTGACGGTCGAACTCTTCGAGTTTGGCGAGGTGGCTGGAAGATCTTGGATGCCGAAGGAAAAGAGCTTCCTAAGGAATCTGCCGATCCACAAGACAGCAACCACTGGCGCAACTTCCTTGACTGCGTCAAGAGCAGAGAGAAGCCCCGATCTGACCTCCATTCCGTAGGTCAAACAACCATGGTTTGCCACATGTCCAACATGGCGTTGTATTCAGGTCAAACTGTTTTGTTCGACAAGAGTAAACACGATATCGTCGGAAACGGCGGCAAAGGCAACTTTTCGTACGAAAGAAAATATCGAAAAGGCTACTCGCTGAAAAAGTACTGAGACTGAGCTCAGTTTCTGCCTCTCCACATAAGAAGAGGCAGAACAACAATCCCTATTCCTCTCACCAAACGAGAGGAAAAGTTAAAACCCTCACAAACTACTCTAGATATTCGAAAACCAGCCAATAAGTAAATCACAGGCTATGGTTTTCCGCATCCTCAAAAGTATTGTCAAAGTAACAGTCCTCCTCACAATTGGGGCAGGTATTGGAGTTTGGTTTTCTCCGCCAACCGCAAAAGTCGTCATGAGGCAAAAATTGAATTTGGCTCAAGGACATACCAAAAAAATTCAAACCGACGCAAACAAACTTTGGACCTCAAACTTTCAAAAGAAATTTGCCAGCGCCACCAAAAATCTTGACCCACGCAGGATTGACAAGAAGACGGTTGACGGTTGGATCCGATCTGGAAAGAACGTAGTTGCTTCAATTGCCGCCGATGCAAAGAAAACTCAAGAGACGGTCGTGAATGCCAACCAAGTCATTCAGAGTGCGAAGTCAGAATATCGTCAATACGGCACGATGTTCGGAATGTAAAGAATTGGCACTCTTTCGCACTTATCTCAATTATTGGTGCAAGCTCTGCCTTGCTCACTTCAGCAATTGGAGCTTTGCGCAATTCTGCATGCCACCAAAAACCCTAGGCTACTTCCATGCAAAATTGGACAAATTCACCGGCCGCACCAAGTGCTACTATTCTGGATTAAGACCGCTTTGGCACCAAGAGGTCGAACATCTTCTCCTCGAAAAGTACAAGGTCCGATATGTGAACCTCAATCACGCCGACCATTCCACCTGGGATGAAACGTACGAAAAATCATATAATCAAGTGGCAAAAGATTCCATTCGACAGAAATTTGGCGTTGATGTGGTCGATCTATGCCTAACAACCGTGGAATATCAATATCGCTCTCAAGAATTAGCAAAAAAGTCGAATCAGGCTCAAATTTCTGCCTAAATGGTCGTATCGAGGACGATTGGGAGAAAAACAAGACGATCAACAGTTGCAAAACGATTCGCTGTTTGCCCATAATATATGTTCTGCCGGGTGCGTAGCACCGTGTTGAGGTTTGTCCCATGGCGAAGAAAAAAGGCGAAATTAGAGAAATTATCCGAATCGTGTGTACCGAGGATGGGAAAAGCTATTACACGACTAGCAAAAACAAGCGTAACACCCCTGACCGACTTGAGTTGATGAAGTTCAATTCAAATCTTCGAAAATATACGCTTCACCGAGAGAAGAAGTAAGAGAGGAACCTGAAGAATGCCAAATCCAAAACGACGTTTTAGCCACCAGAGAACCGCTCTGCGAAGAACGAATTACACGGCCAAACTTCCAGAGATCACGCTGTCAAAGCAGGTCGATGGCGAGCCATTCCGACTCAACCACAATGCAAGCCCAGAAGGCTATTGGAAAGGTCGACGACTTCCTGGTTTCAAGGACTAATAATCTTTCAAACTTTCAAACTTGCCGTCTTGAGTTTTCAAGGCGGCTTTTTTGTGTCTATGGTTTCGACTCCCAACTTGCTAGTCCCAACTCCCGACTGAAAGCTGTAAACTAAGTCCATGCGCAAGTTCTGGAAGTTTGCCAAACCTCTTGGTCCCGGGTTCGGGATCAGCAAGAACTTCTACCTTTCTGTCTTGGCGGGTTCTCCTGCGTTGCCACCAATCACCGCAATAATTAACCCCAAGGGCGCCAACGGCGCGATTGAAGGCTTCGGAGTGCCGCTTGTCGATGGAAAGGACAAAGCCATCCTTGACTCTCCAATGCTTCGCGGAACCTATGCCCTCGCAAGCAAAGATCAAAAAACCGTCGTCCGCCTCATGGTCATGAGTGCCGAAGAAGCCGGTTTTTCTCCCGACGCAATTGCAAAGAGTCCGGCAGCGGCAAAAATCACTCAGGAACTACTGACCCGCCTCCGCTCTACCTGGCACCTGCTGCAACTGAATTTCGAAAGCCATGACCCCGACGTCTATCCAGCTCTCGATTTCATCCTCGGCATCGCAACGCGTCTAGGCGAGGCAACACAAGCAGTCATCGCCGATCCCGTTTCAGAACGATATCTTATGCCAGGGGAACTCATCATGCGACCCCGAACGGATCCAAACGTCGATGCCCGTGAGCACGTTTTCATTCATCGAAGACCTGATGGGCAGAAATGGCATGTGTTCACGAAAGGCCTCATAAAATTCCTGCAACCAGAGATTGAAATTCTGGGAATCGAAGAATCCGATATCGAAGAAGCAGCCAGATTCCTGATGTCTGCATCCCAAGGAGTCCTTCTTGGTTACTTAATCCAATCCGGTTCCGAAGTTGGACCATTTGAGGCCCGCCTAGGCAACCTCACCAGTGCGACTTCAACCGTGGTGCCTGTCATGGAACTACTGCCTCCAACCGGAAAATCCGTCTCAGAATTGCTCAAGATGCCCTTCTGAATTTGAACCTACGGGTATCCTGAATACATGAAACTGAGTGAAGGCGATCGCGTTAAGATTAAAACACGCGAAGTGACCGAAGATGACCGAAAAGCCAATCGGTATTTTGACCACATGGGTGGTTTAATCGGCACCGTTCAAAACATCTATGGAGAGAAGGAAATTGCTGTCCAAATCGACCACGAGTCATTGAGCAAAGCGTCAAAGGATGTTCACAAAGAAGCAACCAATCGAATGAGACAAAAGTTTGTCGAAAACGTCAGCGAAGTTCAACGAAAAGAATTGACCAAAGAAGAACTCGAATTTGAAACCCACTTCATGCTCTTGGTAGATTCAAACGATTTGGAGAAGGTGTAACTTGGCTGTAGAATTTAGCTTCGATATTGTTTCCAAAGTAGATCAAATGGAGTTGAAAAACGCCATGGATCAAGCAGACAAGGAAATTCTGAATCGTTACGATTTCAAGGGCACCAAAATCGAAATCATCTATGACGGCAAAATGGAGATCACCCTTGTTGCCGACGATGAATTTCGAATGGATCAACTCAAGGACATCGTATTTAGCAAAATGCTCAAGCGAGGAATCGATGCTCGCCAAATCGAATACGGCAAGCTCGAACCAGCCGGCAACATCACCGTTCGCTGCAAAGTCGAACTCAAGCAAGGCATCCCAACTGACAAAGCCAAGGCACTGACAAAAGAAATCCGGGACAACAAGTCGCTGAAAGTCAATTCCCAAATCCAAGGCGAAGAAGTTCGGGTTTCGGGCAAGAGCAAGGACGACCTCCAAAAGTGCATGCAATTCGTAAAGGGACTGCCCCTCGAGTATCCGGTTGATTTCATTAATTTCCGCTAGAGAAAATCTTTGATGGCAGAAATTCCTTTTCGTAGCAACATCCTCAAGATGTCGCCCTATTCTCCGGGCAAACCGATTGATGAAGTCAAGCGCGAACTAGGACTCACCCGAGTGATCAAACTCGCAAGCAACGAGAACCCAATTGGTCCCTCGCCGCTCGCAATTGCGGCGGTTAAGGAAGCCGCCGAAAATATTCACCTCTACCCAGACGCCTCGGCTTACACCCTTCGTGAGGCATTAGCCGCTCATTCCGGCTTGCCAATGGCTCAAATCATCATCGGCAATGGAAGCGATGAAATCATCCATATGCTTGGCCAAATCTTGCTGGGTTCTCCGGAAGATGAAATCATTGTCGGCAACCCTTCATTTGTCCGATACGATGCCGCCGCTGGGCTAGCCGACTGCAAACTGGTAAAGGTTCCGTTGACTGAAGACATGCGAATCGATCTCCCCGCAATGGCAAGGGTAGTCACAGCCAACACGAAACTTGTCTTTATTGCCAATCCAAATAACCCGACCGGAACGATTGTTTCGATCGAAGAGTTGGATAGCTTCCTCGCCTCAATCCCCCAAACGGTTGTTGTGGTGCTCGATGAAGCCTACTTCGAATTTGCCGACGGAGCCGCAGGTTTCCCTAATTCACTTGACTACGTCCAAAAGCATCCAAACGTCATTGGCATGAGAACATTCAGCAAAACTTATGGTCTTGCGGGAATCCGAGTCGGTTACGCCTATGTTTCAGAACAAATTTCGGATGCATTTGATCGGGCAAGAGAACCATTTAACGTTAACTGTCTTGCCCAAGTCGCCGCAATCGCAGCCCTTTCCGATACTGACCACTTAACCCAAACGGTGGAATTGAATCGCCGAGGTCTAGAGAGAATGCACCAAGCATTCTTAAATCTAGGCGCAAAGCCATACAAAAGCTACGCAAACTTCATCATCGCTGATTTAAGTCGTCCGGCGCGTCCAGTGTTTCAGACATTACTCGAGCAAGGAATTGTCACCCGGTCTGGAGATGTTCTTGGTCTCCCCAATTGCCT